>NZ_JBEYYT010000142.1:0-21797 GCF_040645715.1 Spirillospora sp. NPDC046719
GCTTCCTGACGCCGCCCTGGTGGTTCGCGGCGCCCGCCCTGCTCGTGTACGTGCTGGTCGTGCTGTATCCGAGCGCCAGCGGGATCGTCTACGCCTTCACCGACTGGAACGGCATCGGCGACCGCTCGTTCAACGGCATCGACAACTTCCGGCGGCTGCTGCAGGACGACGCCGCCCGCGGATCGCTGGTCAACACGCTGCTGCTGACCGTCGCGATCGTCGTCGTCCAGAACGGCATCGGGCTGCTGCTCGCGCTGGGGGTGCACACCCGCATCAAGTCGCGGGTGGTGCTGCGGGTCGTGTTCTTCGCGCCCGCCGTCGTCAGCCCCGTGATGGTGGCGTTCCTGTGGAAGTACGTCTACAACCCGGCACCGGACGCGGGACTGAACGCGATCCTCGGCGGGCTCGGTCTCGGGTCGCTGCGCCAGGACTGGCTGGGCGACCCGTCGCTGGCGCTGTGGTCGGTGGCGGGGATGGTCATCTGGCAGTTCGCCGGCTACTCGATGGTCATCTTCCTGGCCGGGCTGGAGGGCGTGCCCGCGGAACTGCACGAGGCCGCGATGATCGACGGCGCCGGCCGGTTCCAGCGGTTCCGCAGCGTGACCTGGCCGCTGCTGGCCCCGGCGGTCACGATCAACGTGATGCTGTCGACCATCGGCGGGCTGAAGCTGTTCGACCAGGTCTACGCGGCCACGAGCGGCGGCCCCGGCCACTCCAGCGAGACGCTCTCGACCGTCCTGTACAAGCAGGCGTTCGTGTTCGGCAACTACGGCTACAGCACGGCGATCGCGCTGGTCCTGGCCCTGTTCGTCGCCGCGGTCTCGCTGATCCAGATCTACTACCTGCGCAGCCGGGAGGTGACCGCATGAGCCTGCGGTACGGGTTCCGCACCTTCCTGCTGGAGGTGCTGATGATCGCGGTCGCGCTGGCGTTCCTGTTCCCGGTGTACGCGCTCATCACGCTGTCGCTGAAGGACAAGCAGCAGATCGCCTCGGCGCCGCTGTCCCCGCCGACGTCGCCGACGTTCGCGAACTTCTCCGGCGCCTGGTCGCGGGCCTCGCTCGGGTCGGCGCTGCTGAACAGCACGGTCATCACGGTGGTCAGCCTGGTGGCGCTCATCGCCATCGGGTCGTTCGCCGCCTACTTCCTGGCCCGCTGCGCCACCCGGATGGGGTTCGTGCTGTACGTGCTGTTCCTGCTCGGCATCGTGCTGCCGTTCCAGCTCGGCATGATCCCGCTGTTCAAGCTGGCCGACTCGGCCGGGCTGCTCGGCACCTACCAGGGGATGATCATCTTCTACACCGGCATCCAGCTGCCGTTCACGATCTTCCTCTACACCGGGTTCATCCGGGCGCTGCCCGGTGACTACGCCAACGCCGCGCTGATCGACGGCGCCGGCCACCTCCAGGCGTTCACCCGGGTGGTGTTCCCGCTGCTGCGGCCGATCACCGGCACCGTGCTGATCCTCAACGCCGTGTTCGTCTGGAACGACTTCTTCACGCCGCTGCTCTACCTGGGCGGATCGGCGCGGGAGACCGTCCCGGTGCGGATCTTCGCGTTCGTGGGGCAGTACGTGTCGGACTACGGGCTGGTCTTCGCCGGCCTGGTGCTCGCCGCGCTGCCGATCATCGTGGTCTTCCTGGTGCTGCAGCGGTACGTGATCAAGGGCTTCGCGAGCGGGCTGAAGGGGTGAGCGTGGCCGCGATCCCGTCCCGGCTGCTGGCCGTCCTGGACGCGCCGCCGCCCGCGTACTCGCCGGCGCCCATCTGGTGGTGGAGCGGCGAGCGGCTCGACCGGCGGCGCCTCCGCGACCAGCTCGAACGGTTCGCCGAGGGCGGCGTCCGCAACCTGGTGGTGCTGAACCTGGCGCCCTCGGGACCGATGTTCGGCTCGGACGCCGACGACCCGCCGTTCTTCTCCGACGCCTGGTGGGACCTGCTGGACGCGGTGTGCGAGGACGCCGCCGGGCTGGGGGTGTCGCTCTGGTTCTACGACCAGCTCGGCTTCTCCGGCGCCGACCTCCAGGCCCGGCTGGTGCGCGACGTCCCCGACTACGCGGGGCGATGGCTGGAACCGTCCGGAACAGCGGGCGTGCGGGGCTTCGACTACCTGTCGGCCGAAGCGTGCGCGGCGCTGTTCGACCGCGTGCACGGCGAGTTCGCGCGGCGGCTCGGCCACCGGCTCGGCAACGTGATCGTCGGGTCGTTCCAGGACGAGCTGCCGTCGCTGCCGACCTGGTCGCGGACGTTCGCCGACGAGTTCGCGCGGCGCCGCGGCTACGACCTGACCCCGCACCTCGGGGCGCTGTGGGGGAGGGCGGAGGGCGGGGAAGGCGGCCGGGACGCCTTCCGGATCCGCCGCGACTACCACCTCACCCGCGCGGAACTGGCCGAGGAGGCGTTCTTCCGGCCGCTCGCCGAGTGGCACCAGGCGCACGGCCTGCTGCACGGCTGCGACCAGCAGGATCCGGCACGGGCCGGGCTCCCGGTGGACGGCGTCCGGATCTACGCCGACTACGCGCGCACGCACCGCTGGTTCGGCGCCCCCGGTTCGGACCACCACGGCGACGCCCGCATCCACTCGTCGCTGGCGCACCTGTACGGCCGGGACCGGACCTGGATCGAGGCGTTCCACTCCAGCGGCTGGGGCGGGACGCTGGAGGAGACCTTCGACTGGCTGCTTCCCTGGCTGCGGTCGGGCGCCACCCTCTACAACCCGCACGCCGTCTACTACACGACCAAGGCGGGCTGGTGGGAATGGGCTCCGCCGTCCACCGACTGGCGCCAGCCCTACTGGCGGCACCACCGGGTGTTCGCCGACGCGGTCACCCGGTTGTGCGCCGCGCTGTCGCTGGGAAGGCACGTCTGCGACGTCGCGGTGCTGTTCCCGACCGCCACCGCACAGGCCGGGACGCGCCTCGACGGCGTCGACCCGGACGCCGTCCGCGCCCAGGACGCCTACCGGAGCCTGGTCGGCGACATGGCGTGGTTCCGGACGGTCCCCGGCGCGCTCGACCGGCTGGGAATCGACGCCGACGTCGTGGACGACGACTCCGTGCAGCGCGCCGACGTCACGCGAGGGCGGCTGGACGTCGCGGACGAGTCGTACGGCACCGTCCTCCTTCCCGCGTGCACCGTGCTCGAAGGGGAGACCGCGCGCAGGCTCGCCGCGTTCGCCGAGGCCGGTGGACGCGTCATCGCGGTCGGTCCGCCGCCGCGCCACGGCGTCGGCGATCCGGACGCCGACGCGGCGGTTGCGAAACTCCGTGCCTTGGCGGAGGTCGTGGAGGACGCCGACGGCCTCGGAGCGGCCCTCGCCGCCGGCCGCCGCGTGGACGCACCGGTGCCCGCCCTCGTCCGCGAGGTCGACGGCGCCACCCTGGTCTTCGTGACCGCCGCCCCGTCCATGGCCAGCCGCGTGTCGGTGGAGCGTCCCGGCGAGCGCGGCGTCGACCTCGGCTGGCTCGACGTGACCTACGACTTCGACCCGGACCGCTACCTGCGCGACATGCGGGTGCGGGTGCGCGGCGTCCGGGGCCCGGCGTTCCTGGCCGGTCCGTTCGGAGGGCCGCCGCGGCCGCTGGAGGTCCGGGCGGTGGACGCGGCGTGGTCCGAGGTGGTCGTGCCGTTCGACGACGCGCCCGCCGCGCTGCTCATCTTCCCCGGCGGCGAGGACGGCGAAGGCGGCGAGGGCGGCGCGGACGCCGTGGACCGCACGGCGTCCGTCCCGGCCGAAGAGCCGCAGGCGGGTGAGGTCCTGGACCTCGGGACCTCCTGGACGATGGAGACGGTGCCGACCCTCGACAACTCCTGGGGGGACTTCGCCCGCCCCGCCGACCGGGACGTCCCGCTGGAATGCTGGAGCCTCCAGCACCAGGTGGAGGGCGAGACGGACTGGGCCGAGGCGCACGCCACGTTCGGCCCGCACGGCGTCTGGGCTCTGGAGTCCGAGGGCTCGTGGCACCCCGCCGTCTACTCCGACTCGCGCGGCATCCGCAAGGACGCCGTGCACCGCGACTTCCTCGGGCCCAAGGGGCACGTGCCGGAGGAGTTCCTCGACTTCGGTGAGGTGGCGGCCGGGGAGGCGGTGCTCTTCCGCGCGCGCGTGACCGTGCCGGCGGACGGCGGTCTCGTGGCGGTCGGCGCGGCGGCGGCCAAGACGCTGCTGGTCGACGGGGTAGAGGTCCCGCTCGACGACCGGGGGCACCTGGCGATCGCCACGGCCCCCGTCGCGGGCGGGGAGCACGACATCGAGGTCCGGTTCGTCCCGGACGAGGAGGTGCGGCTGCGCGCCCACCTCGCCGTGGTCACCGACCCCGGCCGCTACCGGCGACCGGAGTGGATCATAGTCGCCGGACCCGGGAGGCCGGGCGCGCGGGTCACGCTCACCGCACCCCGCGCCGCCGCGGCGGCCTCCTCCGGCCCCTCGGTCCTCCAGGTGGCCTCGGCGTCCCCCTGCCGGATCCTCGTCGACGGCGAGGAGGTCGGCCGCCAGGGCGGGTTCGACCCGTACGCCGAGCACGAGGTGCCCCGCGTCGGCCGCTACGCGGTGACCGGCGGCGAGGTGACGCTGGTCCTCACCGAGGGCGGGGCGCCCCCGGCCGTCATGGTGGACGGCGCCGTGGTCTCCGGCGCCGGGTGGACGGCCGCGCGCGACGGTGAGCCGGTGCCCGTCGTGCCGAGCCGCCGCCAGCACGGCGACCCGGCCTCGCTGCACCTGCGGCGGCGTCCCCATCCGCTGCCCGGCGCGGCCTGGCTCGATGACGCCGTGGACACCGGCGACGTCCTGCCAGCACGGTTCGCCGTTCCGGGCATCGGCCCGCGCGTCGAGCGGCTCCGCGTCACCGTGCCGCCGGGCGCCACGCGGATGGCCGTCGAGGTGCGCGGTGAACTGCTGGAGGCGCTCCTCGACGGCGAGCCGCTGGAACCGGGCCCGGAGATGCCGCTGCCTCGATCCGGCCAGGGCCGGGCGCCCGGCCGGAGGACGGCGGAGCTGCGGATCCTGACGATCCCCGGGCACCAGGCCGGCGCCGCGCTCGCCGGGCCCGTGCGGTTCACCGCCGGTCCCGGAACGATCGAGCTGGGCGACTGGGAGGACACGGGACTGGCCGGCTACAGCGGGGCGGTCCGCTACCACCGCCGCGTCGACCTGCCCTCGGCCCCGGCCGCGGCGACGCTCGACCTCGGGCGGGTGCGCGGCACCGCCGAGGTCACGGTCAACGGCGTGCACGCGGGCGTGCGGATCTGCGCCCCCTACCGCTTCGACCTGGGCGCCGCCCTGCGGGAGGGCCCGAACGAGATCGAGATCCTGGTCTGCGGCACGCTCGCGCCCTACCTCGACGAGGTGAGCCCGACCCACTTCGTCTTCCCCGGTCAGCGGGTCTCCGGCCTGTTCGGCCCGGTGCGCCTCCTCATGCCCACGGACGGGGAAACGCCTCGCCGTCCAGCCGATCTCCCGCCGTGAGGCCGAGGCCGTCGGTCACGGGGTGGGCGCCGCCGCTGAAGGCGGTCTCCGCGTCCATGTAGATGGTGACGTGCGCGAGCCGGGCCGTCCCCGTGCGGTTCGGCAGCGCCATGTGCCCCGTGTAACCGCTGTGGAAGGTGCAGTCACCGGCGCGCAGAGGGAGCGTGACGCGGGGCGCCCACCGCAGCGCCGGTTCCGCCGCGAACAGATCCTCCGCGTCGTGCAGGTCCTGCGGGCGGAGACCGGCGTGATGCTGGGTGCCGGGCAGGAACGTCATGCAGCCCCGTTCCGGCGGGACGTCGACCAGCGCGATCCAGGCGGACAGCGGCAGGCGGTCGCCCTGGTGCGGCCAGTACGGACGGTCCTGATGGAACTCCGTGGCGGTGTCGCTGTGCGGCTCCTTCACCAGCATCTGGTCGTGCCACAGCCGCAGCGGGAATCCGGCCAGTTGCTCGGCGATCCTTCCGAGCCGCCGGTCCAGGGTCAGATCCCGCAGCGTCCGGTCGCGCCGCCACACGTTGACCAGCTGGCTGAAGGCGCCGCGCGTCTCCAGGCTCTCGGCGCGATGCGCCTCCAGGTAGTTCTCGGCGCCGGCCCTGAACCGCTCGATCCGGGGCGGGTCGAGGACGCCGCGGACTCGGACGAAACCGTGCTCGCGATACGCCTCCACCAACTCCCGCGAGACCCGGCCGTCGGCTCCGACATCGCTGCTCGCCTGCTCGTTCACCATGAGGACTCCGTTCGTCGGGATGTGCCAAGCCTCGCCGGGGTACGCGGTCGAGGGCTAGGCCGATCCCGGCGAGGAGTCGTACGATCACGACATGCTCGCCACGCTGCACGAGCAGGCGCTGTTCGTCGACGGCCCGGTCTGGGGCGGCGTCCACCGCCTGAACACCGGGGTCGAGCCGCACACGCACGACTTCCTCGAGATCGCGGTCATCGGCCCCGGCGGCGGCCGGCACGTCACCAGCCACGGCGAGCGTCCGCTGCGGCACGGCGACGCGATCGTGCTGCGGCCGGGCGCCTGGCACGCCTTCGGCGACTGCGCCGATCTCACCGTCGCCAACTGCTGCCTGTCCGCCCGCGCGCTGCGGGCCGAGCTGTACCGGCTGCCGATGCTGCGCCGGCTGCTGTGGACCGACCCGGTGTCCCACGGCGCCCGCGGTGTGGCGGTCCGGTCCCTCGCCCCCTCGGACGCCGACGAGGCCATCGCGCAGATCGGCCTGCTCGAAGGGGACCTCGCGGCGGGCCGCCGCCGGACCGGCCGGGCGGTCGGCCGCCTGATGACCGTGCTGGGGATCCTGGCCGACGGCGCCGAGCCCGACCCCGGGGCGCTCGAACCGGCCGTCCATCCCGCGGTGGCCGCGACCATCGCGCGGCTCGAGGCGGCGCCCGCGGAGCCGTGGCGGCTGGCCGACCTCGCGCGGGCCGTCAACCTGGACGCCGCCTATCTCGGCCGGCTGTTCGCCCAGTGCACCGGCTCGACCCCGATGGGATTCCTGGCCCGGCTGAGAGCCGAGCGGGCGGCGGCGCTGCTGGTGAACTCGTCCCTGCCGGCCGCCCGGGTCGGCGCCGCCGTCGGCTGGGACGACCCGACGTACTTCGCCCGGCGCTTCAAGACCCTGGTCGGCCTGACGCCCACCGAATACCGGAGGCGTAACAAAGCCACGCACTAGCGGAGACGGCCGCCGCGAGGAACGGACGTCCCGGGGGCGTCCGGTGAGCGGGTCAGGAGAGGTGGGTGGTGAGCAGCCGGTGGAGGTTGCCGCCGAGGACCTTGCGGATGTCGGGCTCGGGCAGGCCGCGGGCGAGGAGTTCGTCGGTGAGCAGGGGCAGGCCGGAGGGCCCGGCCAGGCCGGGGAGGGTGGCCATGACGTCGAAGCCGGCGTTCGCGGCGGGGTCCTCGCAGCAGGGCGGGGTGAGGTCGGCGTAGACCTCGTGGACGAAGTCGGGACCGAGGCCGACGTGGTCGATCCCCGCCACCGAGGCGACGTGCTCGATGTGGTCGGCCAGGCGGGCGAGGGTGTAGCCGGACGGGTCGGCGGCCAGGAAGCCCGGCAGGAAGTTTACGCAGACCACACCGCCGGACGCCGTGACGCCCCGGATCTGGTCGTCGGTCAGGTTGCGGTGGTGGTCGCGCAGGGCGCGGGCGCTGGAATGGGTGGCGATCACCGGCCGGGACGCCAGTTCCAGGACGTGTTCCACCCCGCGGGCACCCAGGTGGGAGATGTCGAGCAGGATGCCGAGCCGTTCCATCTCGGCCACGGCCCGGACGCCGGCGGAGGTCAGGCGGCTCCCGGTGGCGTCCTCTCCGCTGCCGTCGGCGAGCGGGGTGCGTCCCCAGTGCGCCAGCGAGGCGACCCGCACGCCCAGTCGGTGCACGGTCGCGAGGAGTTCGATGTCGGCGTCCAGCCCGGGCATGCTCTCCAGCGCCAGGACCAGCGCGATCTTCCCCTCGGCCAGGGCCGCGTCGATCTGCGGCCCGTCGGAGCAGAGCCGGACGTCCTCGGGGTTCCCCTCGGCGATCACGTGGGCGCACTCGATCATCCGGAGCGTCTCGCGCAGCGCCCCCTCGGGCCTGAACTGGCTGTCGATGAACACCGGGAGCACCTGCAGATCGACGCCGCCGGCGCGCAGCTGCGGGAGCCACCGCTCCCGGAAGAACGACGCCCACCGCGCGGGCGGACGGGCCACCACCGCCATCAGCAGGTCGTTGTGCGCGTCGGCCACCACCGCGCTCTGATGCAACTCAGCAGGCATGACCGGCACTGTAACCCAGCGCATCCGGGTTCCCCGCAGGCAGCGGGCTCGGCCGGGCCGTCACAGCAGCGCGATGGGAACCCCGACGCACGCCGTCGACATGACGATGATGCACCAGGAGGTGGCGAGCCAATCGGGTTCGACCCGGATATCGGGCGTCAGTGCCTGGTCGACGAAGTTCTTCATCATTCGTCTGCGGACCGGTAGAACGGCGATCGGTATACAGCCGAGCAGAGTGCTGTAGAAGAACAATCCTTTCGAGACGGGAGACATCTCGACGAGGATCGACACCAGGATGACGACGCAGATGACGGGATAGAGGTAGTAGGTCTTCGCCTTCTGCTTGTTGAATCGTTGTTCCAGTGCGCTCCGCATGTCGTCGGAGATGTCGTCCGGAAACACGAGCCCGGCGAAGAGCGCTGGGAAGGTGACCAAAGGCAGCGCCGAGGCCGTGAGAGCTATCAGCCACCAACCGGCGACAGGAATGGACCATAGGTCTGGCAAGACGCCCTCCGGGGAAGCGGAAACGTTCATTGCCGACCAGACTTCCCGGCGCACCTGGGGCGGATCGTAGCAAGGACGGCGGCTCCGAGGCCAGGTCGGGCCGCTCGGCGGCGAGACGCCCGCGCGTGCGATCCGACCCCGGGGGCGCTGCGCCCGGCGCCGCGGTCGGTACGGGTCACCATTGATAGATGAGTGGCGTGTCAGGCTCGCGCCGCCGCCAGGCCTCGGTGAGGCGGGCCAGGCGGGCGGGGGCGGCGATGCCGCGCACGGTCGCGATCCTGCCGCCAGCGAGGTCGAACGTCACGGAGCCGATGACCTGGTCGCCGACCACGAAGAGGAGAGCGGGGCCGCCGTTGACCAGGGCGTAGTGGACGGCGGGCGTGCCGCCGGCGAAGCGCCGTTTCGCGTCCGTGGGCGTGAAGCCGGCCCGTGCGACGGCGGCGATGCGCCGCGGGGTGTCGTGCCGCTGAAGCCTCCGGGTCAGCCCCGCGCCGTCGGAGACCGCGGTCGCGTCGTCGGTGAGCAGCGCCACCAGCCGTTCGGTGCGGCCCGAGGAGGCGGCGGCGAAGAACTCCTCGACCACCCTGCGGGCGTCCGCCGGGTCGACGGCACCGCCGCGCCGCGCGGCGGTGACGCGGCGCCGGGCCCGGTGGAGGTGCTGCTGGCTCGCGGACTCGGTGATGTCGAGGATCTCCGCGATCTCGGCGTGGCTGTGGGAGAACGCCTCGCGCAGGACGTAGACGGCCCGCTCGGGCGGCGACAGGCGCTCCATCAGCGTCAGCACGGCCAGGGAGACCGATTCGCGCTGCTCGACCGAGTCGGCCGGGCCGAGCATCGGGTCGCCGTCCAGGAGCGGTTCGGGCAGCCAGGCGCCGGCGGCGCGTTCGCGGCGGGCCCGCGCGGAGCGGAGCCGGTCGAGGCACAGGTGGGTGACGACCTTGGTCAGCCATGCCTCCGGAACCTTGATCCGCCGCCGGACCGCCGCCTGCCAGTGCAGGAACGCGTCCTGCACGGCGTCCTCGGCGTCGGCGGCGGAGCCCAGCAGCCGGTAGGCCAGCGAGGCCAGCCGGTTCCGGCTGGCCTCGAACCGGCCGGTGTCGAAGCGGACCGCGCCCGGGCCCTCCACCCCGGCCACCCTAAGACCCGGCAACCCGCCCGCCGTCCGCGCGGGCGGCCGCCTTGCCGGCGGCCGGGCCCGGCGCGGCGGCCAGGCGGTGCCTGCGCCTGGGCACGCCGAAGGTCGGGTGCGAGGTGGCCCACAGCGACGTCGTGAGGATGCCCGCCTTGAGCCGCGCGGCCTTCCGCCCGCCGATGTGCTTCGGTTTCGCGCGCCCTTCACCGTCGATCAGCTGGAGGATCCCGTCCCGCCGTCCGAGGCTGATGTGGTTGTAGCCGTAGGCCAGCTTGGTGTTCGCGATCTCCTGTCCGGTCAGGCGTCCCACGATCGCCTCGATGGCCTGCCGGCCGGTGTAGCCGGCCGAGGCGCACGACATCGGAAGCGGACGGCCGTTGTCGCCGATGGCGTGGGCGCTGTCACCGACGGCGTAGACGTCCGGGTGCGAGACCGACCGCATGGTCCGGTCGACGACGATCCGGCCGCTCTCCGTGACCTCCAGCCCGCCGGCGGCGGCGATGGGGCCGACCGCGAACCCGGCGGTCCACACGGTCGCGTCGGACGCCAGGACCGTGCCGTCGGCGCACAGCACCCGCGCCGCTTCGACGGCCTCGACGTCGGTGTGCTCCAGGACGGTGACGCCCAGCCGGTCGCAGGCCCGGCGCAGGTGGCCGCGGGCTCCGGGGGAGAGCCGGGCGCCCAGCTCGCCGCGGGCGATCAGCGCCACCGACAGGCCGGGTCGGGACTCGGCGATCTCGGTGGCGGTCTCGATGCCGGTCAGCCCGTCGCCGACGACCAGCACGCGCCCGCCTTCGCCCCGCCCGGCCAGGCCGTCCAGGCGCTCGCGGAGGCGCAGTGCCGAGGGCCTGGCGGCGACGTCGAAGGCGTGCTCGGCCGCGCCCGGGACGCCGTGGTCGGCGCCGCGGCTGCCGAGCGCGTACAGGAGCGTGTCGTAGCCCAACTCGCCACCGCCGTCGGCGTCGGCCACGGTGACGGTTCGGCGCTCGGGGTCGACGGCGGTGACACGGGCGACGCGCAGCCGGATCCCCGTGCCCGCGAACACGTCGGTGAGCTTCGGTGCCTCGATCTTCCGTCCGGCCGCCAGCTGATGCAGCCGCAGCCGCTGGACGAAGTGCGGCACGGCGTTGACCACGGTGATCTCGGTGTCCGCCGCGGACAGCCGGCGGGCCAGGGTCCCGGCCACGTAGGCCCCGGCGTAGCCGGCGCCGAGGACGACGATGCGGTGCTTCATGCGATGCTCCCGTCGGTTCGCTTGCTTTCGGGAGTTGAGCGGAACAGCGACCCGATTGCTGACAGGAACCGCATGTGGCATGGGTCACGCGCCAGATCGGGCGGCCGCGCGTCGCCGAGGCTAGAGCGATCCGCCGGCGTCGATGACGTGGGTGCGGGAGGTCGGCGGGTTCCTGGAGTTCATCCGTTGGCCATCGGGACGACGCGTGGACATCGGCAGGAGCTGGCACATTCTCGCCATGTCTGCGGGTCTCAGTGCCGACGCCGAGCGCGCGGCGCCGTCAGCCTCGGCGGATCGCCGCCGCGCGGGTTCGGCGTGGCTGCTGCCAGGAGGTCTGGTGCTCGCCTGGCTCGTGGTCCTGCTGACCCATCTGCGCACTCCAGTGCCGTCCGACCAGCTCAACTACATGGAGGCCGCGGCGCGGTTCCCGAGGCCGGTCGAGGTCACCACGGAGATGCACCAGGTGACGCGGTTCGGGCTGATCGTCCCCGCCCGCCTGGCCATCGCCGTGTTCGGGTACTCGCAGGCCGCCTACGCGACCGTGCCGGTGCTGGCCACGCTGACACTGCTCGTCGGCACCTTCGCGCTGGGCACGGTGCTGTTCGCCCGGCCGGTGGGGGCCGCCGGCGCCCTGGTCGTGGTCGCGGCGACCCCCGTTTTCGCCGACTCCACGGACCTGCTGCCCGACGTCCTCGCGGCCGGGCTCTTCACCTGCGCGGCGGCGCTGGCGGTGTCCGCCGCCCGGCGGCCGGATCCGCCCGGCAGGGCGCTGCTGCTCACGGTGGGAGCGCTGCTCGGCTGGTCCTACCTGGCCCGCGAGTTCGTGGTCTTCATGTGGCCGGTGGTCCTGGTGGTGCTGTACCGCAGGGTGCGTGTGGCCGGAATCCTCTGGGTGCTTCTCCCCATCGCGGCGATCGGAGCCGCCGAACTCCTGCTGTGCTGGCGGCTCTACGGCGACCCGTTGGCGCGGATGCTGGCGATCACCGGGCACGGACAGCGTGCTTCGGCGCCCGACATCGCGTCGACCTACCGGGACAAGCCGCGGATGCTGTACGTCCTGCGGCTGCCCAAGACCCTGCGGACGTATCCGGACGGCGGGCTTCTCGTCGCGCTGCTCGGCCTGACCCTGCTGGGCGGGCTGCTGCGTCCGCGCCGGATGGCGGTCCCCGTCGCCGGCTGCGCGCTGCTGTGGGTGCCGCTCACCCTGCTCGGCGGCGTGCTCGACCCCAGCGCCCCCAAGCTGCGGCTGCAGCTGATCCGGTACTGGTTCCCCATCTTTCCCGAGTTCGTGCTGGGCGGGTTGGGGCTGCTCTGGCTCGGGGCGGTGTTCCTGGCCGACCGGCTCCCGGACCGCGCCCGGCCGCGGCTCTTCCTGCCGGCCGCGCTGGTGCTGGCCGTCGCCCTGATCGGCTCCGGCGCCGCCGCCCGCACCGGGGGGCAGGCGCCGTCGACCCGGGCGGGCGGCGGCACCCAGATGGAGTCGCTGCGGTCCTGGATGCACGACCACGGCAACCCCGGCTCCCGGGTGTGGGCGGACCCGCGCACCGGCAAGGTGCTCCGGGTCTACCAGCACGGCGCATGGGGCGGGCGGGCCTGGTCGACCCGGATCCGCGCCGTCCGTCCCGGATCCGAAGGGCCGCGGCGGGGAGACCTTCTCGTGCTGTACGACACCGACGGCGGACGGCTGTGCCAGGTCTGCCAGAAGGCCGCACAGCCCATGCTGAACGATCCGACCTGGACGGGACCTCGCTGGCAGCAGGTTTACGGAACTCCCGACCGCGTCATCCGCGTGTACCGCCTCGCGCAGTGAACGGCCGGGCAGGACGAGCGGGGGACCGCCGGCGCCCCGGCACCTCGCCCGGAGATCATCCAGTGATCATCTGGAGTTGGCCCGGGCGTCGTCGTCCGCGAAGGACGATCTTGACTGCTCCGGCACGCCGCCGGAGCGGAAGGAGATCAGCGTGATGCGCAAGGCCGCCCTCGCCCTCGTCACCTCCGCCGCCGCGGTCGGCGCCGCCGGCGTCGCCCTGGCCGCGCCCGCCTCGGCCGCGACCTCACCGGCCGCCGTCTGCGGTTCGGGCTACTCGGTCATCGACCACAAGGCGCTGACCGGCTCGACCGTCTACCTGCTCTGGAACGGCTCGTCCGGCCGCAACTGCGTGGTGACGGTGAAGACCACGTCCGTGGGCACCAAGACGCGCACGGGCGCCTACCTGTACGTCCAGGGGAGCAGCCCGATCGAGGACACCGACAGCTACGCCTACTACGCCGGTCCCGTCTCCGCGCCCGCCCTCGGCAAGTGCGTCCAGTGGGGCGGCGGCACCAACAGCCAGTTCTGGTACAGCGGCTGGACGCACTGCAGCTGACCTTCGGGAATCCCGCCGGGCCCGGACCGAGCGATCGGTCCGGGCCTTCGCGCGTCCCGCGCCGGACGCGGCGCTAGAGCAGGGCGCGGGCGGTCATCGCGGCGTCGAGGAGGCGCACGCCCTGAGCCGCGGACAGGTCGAGGCCGGTGAGCTTCGCGATCTTGCCCAGGCGGTAGTCGAGGGTGTTGCGGTGGATCCGCAGCTCGGCCGAGGTACGGCTGCGGTTGTGGCCGTGGCGGACGAACGAGCGGGCCGTCTCCATCAGCACGGGGTTCGCGGCGAGGGGGTCGAGCTTGGCGGCGAGGCGGGTCAGCGCGCGGCCCGGCCTGGTGAGCTGGTATTCGAGCAGGACGTCGTCGAGCCGGTAGAGGCCGGGCGGCAGGCGGAGGCGGCGGGCGAGGTCGGCGACCTCCTCCGCCTCGCCGAGCGCTTCGGGCACGGCGTCCAGCGTGTCCGCCTCGGCCGCCGCCGCGGTGACGGCGCGGGCGGTCGCCTCGCCGATCCGGGCGAGGAGCGCGGGCAGCCGCGCGAACGCGTCCGGCGCGCGGGGGAGCAGCACCGTCCCGCCGTCGACGGTGAGCGCGGCCAGCACGTCGGCCTGCTGGTGGGCGTCCAGGACCGACTGGACGCGGCGGATCGTGCTGCGGGCACCGGCCTCGCCGGGCGCCAGCCGCAGCAGGACGACGAGGTAGCCGGACGCGAGCGCCACGCCCGACTGCTCGGCCAGCTCGGCGGCGGGTTCCCCGGACAGCAGCGCGGAGACCAGGTCGCGGCGCAGGTCGCGGCGCTGCCCCTCGATCTGCTGGTGCTCGTGCAGGTGGGCCAGGGCGACCGCGGGCAGGACGCTCGCGAGGTACCGGAGGGTGTGGACGGCATAGCGCCGCATCTCAGGCGCGTCGGCCTCGCCGGACAGCAGCTCGAACTCGGTCATCGAGGCGACCAGGTACGCGGCGATGGCCGCGTCCAGCGGCAGCCCGTCCGCCGCGCGCCGCGCCGACCAGTCGATGATCTCGGTGAGCTCCGCGGTGTTCGGGGCGCGCTCCTCGCGGAGGGTCCTGGCGATCAGCCGGGTGGTCTCGGTGAACGCGCGGTGCACCTCGCCGTCGAGCAGCTCGCGGGGGAGCGCCCGGTAGAACGGGATCTCGGTGGCGCAGCGGTCCACGGCCGCGCGGGTGAGCTCGTTCAACCGCGCCGTCATGCGGTCCTCGATTCGGGACATCGCCCAATTCTTCCACTCCAGAATTGCCGCTGATGCGCACAGACAGGGGTCCTGGAACCTGGCAGCTTGTGCATTTGCCACCCCTGGTTCGCCTCGCCGGTCTCCGCCGGCGGAGGCGCCCGGTGGCCGCGCCGACCACCGGCCCGTTCCCGGGAGAGGAGACCGCTTGACGTCACCGGCACCGCTCCCCGCTGCCGAGGCACCCCCCGTCCCGGCCTCCGGAAGGTCCCTTGTGGACGGGGACGAGCTGATCAGGGAGCTGCGCAAGCGCGTCCCGGACACGGCCCGGGCGGCCGTCCGGAGGATCGAACGGGAGCTGCCCGGCTACGTGCGCGCCCATGACGGCAGGTACGCCCGGGTGCTGGCCTTCTCGGTCGAATGGGCCGTCCGCCATTTCGTCGGCCTGCTCGGCGACCCCGGCCCGCCGTCCGCCGCCCTCACCGGCCACTTCCGCCGGCTTGGAGCCGGCGAGGCCCGAGAGGGCCGGAGCCTGGAGACGTTCCAGGCCGCGTTGAGGATCGGTGCCGGCGTCGCGATCCAGCGGCTCACCGAGGAGGCGGAGTCGCTCGGCGCCCCCGTGACGCCGGCGACCGTCGTCCACGTGACGCAGGCGGCTCTCGGGTACCTCGGCCGGCTCGCCTCCGCGGCCGCCGAAGGGCACGCCGAGGCCGGCGCCCAGCGGACCGGGCGGTTCCGGGCGCGGCGGCGCGCCCTGCTGGAGAAGCTGGTCGAACGCGACGCGGAGCTCGCGCAGATCCGGCTCCTCGCCGCCGACTGCGACTGGCCGGTGCCGCGCACGGTGGCGGCCGTCGCGCTGTCCGCGCCTCCGGGCGCCCCGGCGCCCCGCCTCGTCCTGCCGGCGGACGTTCTCGTCGGCCTTCATCTGGACGACCCGTGCCTGGTGGTCCCGGACCCGGACGGCCCGGGACGCCGCCGCGCGCTGGACGCCGCGCTGGCCGGGTGGGTCGCGGCGGTCGGCCCGTCCGTCCCGGTGGGCCGCGGCGCCCGGTCGCTGCTGCTGGCGCGCCGGGTGCTGGCGCTGGCGCGCGACGGCGTCATCGAGGCGCCGTCGCCGATCACGGCCGCCGACCACATCCCCGTCGCGATGCTCGACCGGTCGCCGGAACTGGCGTCCCTGCTCGTCGACCGGAAGCTCCGCCCGCTCCTGCGCTCCCCGCGCGTCCAGGCTCGCGAGAAGCTGGCCGAGACGTTCCTGGCCTGTATCGAGAACGACTTCAGCGCGACCGAGGTCGCGGCCCGGATGAACGTGCACGCCCAGACCGTCCGCTACCGCCTGCGCCAGCTCGAGGCCCTGTTCGGCGACGACCTGCACGACCCGGCCCAGCGCCTGGAGTTCCACCTCGCCCTGCGCGTCTGGATCGCTCCGCACGCCGGCGACGGCCCCGAGCTGTCCTGAAATACAGGATGCTGGTGTTGTATTGCGGGACGGTGTAGCCTGGCCGGGCTCGTCCAAGGAGGTCAGTGCGAACCGGCGGTCCTGTGGTCGTGGATGATCCGCATGGCGGTCCCGTGGTCGTGGGCGGCGAGGGCGTCGACCAGGGCGGTGTGCAGCGCGTGGCGTTCCCTCAGGTAAGGGGTGAGGGGGCGTTCGCCGTCGGGCCGGACGGACCGGGTGTGGGCCTCGATGAGGTCCAGCAGGCTCGCGTACAGCGAGCGCAGCAGGACGTGCGGGCTGACCGCGGCGATGCGGGCGTGCAGCCGCCAGTTCGCGTGGACGAACGCGGTGGCGTCCTCGGCGTCGGCGGCCCGCCCCATGTCGTCGCAGATCTCGCGCATCTCGGCGATGTCGGCGCGGGACGCGTGCCAGAGCGCGTCCTCGATCAGCAGCGGGTCGAGGGCGTCGCGGATCCGGATGGCCTCGGCGACGGACGTCCGCTCGGCGTCGAGGGCCAGCATCGAGTTGCCGAGCCGCACCATCGGGGACTGCTCGGCGGCGAACAGGCCGCCGCCGGGGCCGGGCCGGACCGCGACCAGGCCGCGGGCCTGCAGCAGGCGGAGCGCCTCGTTGAAGGTGCTGACCGAGACGCCGCACAGGGCGCGCAGGTCGCCCTTGGTGCCGAGCCGGGCGCCCGGTTCGGCGGCGCGGACGAGTTCGGCGATCCGGTCGGCGGCCTGCTCTGCGCGGCCGGTGCCGGCCGCCCCGTCGGCGTGTACGGGCACCCGTTCCTCCTCTGCTGAATTCGTCATGCACATTAGCAGGCCGATCTCTTGACGCCCGATGGGACCTGGATGCATTATCGCCCTAATCATCATGCTGAATTAGGAGTGCGGATGCGGATCGGGAACCTCGGCGGGCGGTTGGTCATCGTGCGGGACGGCCGGGCCGTGGACGTCGAACGGGCGAGCGGCGGCCGGTTCGCGGCCGACCCGCAGGCCGTCTACGCCGACTGGGAGGGCTTCCGGGACTGGGCCGCGTCGGCCGGGCTCCCCGGCGGCGCCGCCTTCGACCCGGCCGAGCTGGGGGCGCCGGTGCCGGCGCCGCGGCAGGTCTTCGCGATCGGGCTGAACTACCGCGAGCACGCCGCCGAGTCCGGCTTCGACGCGCCCGAAGGGCTGCCGCCGGTGTTCACCAAGTTCGCCACCAGCATCACCGGCCCGGTCACCGAGGTGACGCTGCCGCCGGGCGGCCACACCGACTGGGAGGTCGAGCTGGTCGCCGTGATCGGCCGGCCCGCGCGCGACGTCGCCGAGGACGACGCCTGGGACCACGTGGCCGGGCTCACGATCGGCCAGGACATCTCCGAGCGGGTGACGCAGCTGGCCGGTCCCGCCCCGCAGTTCAGCCTGGGCAAGTCGTTCCCCGGCTTCGCCCCGACCGGCCCGTGGGTCGTCACGCCCGACGAGTTCGACGACCCCGACGACCTGGAGCTGACCGCGGCGATCAACGGCGAGGAGGTGCAGAAGGGCCGCACCCGCGAGCTGATCTTCTCGGTTCCGCTGCTGGTCGCGCGGCTGTCGGCGGTGCTGCCGCTGCTGCCCGGCGACCTGGTCTTCACCGGCACCCCCGCGGGCGTCGGGCTCGGCCGCGACCCGCAGCGCTGGCTCGCCCCGGGCGACGAGCTCGTCAGCCGCGTCGAGGGCATCGGCGAGCTGCGCCAGCGGTTCGCCTCCGCCTGACCGTCTCAGGCTCCCACCCCATCGAGCAGAGGAGACGCCCATGCCCCTGCACCGCCTGATCTCGGTCGCCATCGGAGTGCCCAACGTCGCGGAGACCGCGGACTACTACACCGAATTCGGGTTGCGGCCCGACACCGGAGGCTGGTTCGGGACCCGTGACGGCGGGCGCCAGCTGCGCATCGTGCCGAGCCCGGTCCGCCGGCTCGTCGAGATGCGCGTCGGCGCCGACTCGCCCGACGACCTGGGCGCGGCGGCCGCCCGCCTGGACCGGCTCGGCGTGACCTGCGACCGGTCCGCCACGACCCTCACCGCGGTGGAGCCCGTCACGGGCGTGCGGACCGTGGTGGAGGTGGCGCCCCGGCTGCGGCAGGAGGCCGTCCCGCCGACCCCCTACAACGGGCCCGGACGGTTCGAGCGGACCGGCACCCGCGCGCCGGGCGTCCTGCGCGCGGACCCGGTCCGGCCGCGCAAGCTCGGCCACGCGGTGCTGGCCACCACCGACTTCGCCGCGACCACCGCGTTCTTCCGCGACGGCATCGGCTTCCGCACCAGCGACATCATCAAGGACGCCGGCGTCTTCCTCCGCTGCTCCACCGACCACCACAACCTGCTGGTGCTGGCCGCCCCCGTCTGCTTCCTGCACCACACCTCCTGGCAGGTCGACGACATCGACGAGGTCGGACGGGGCGCGTCGGCGATGCTGGAGGGCCACCCCGAACGCCACGTGTGGGGCCTCGGCCGCCACCACGCGGGATCCAACTTCTTCTGGTACCTCAAGGACCCGGCCGGCAACTTCTCCGAGTACTACTCCGACCTCGACTGCATCCTCGACGACCAGCTCTGGACGCCCGAGACCCTCGAAGGCGCCAAGGGGCTGTTCAACTGGGGCCCGCCGCCGCCCCCGTCCTTCCTGCACCCCGACGACCTCGCCGACCTCATGACGGGCGCCCATGGCGCGGGGCGGTGACCGCGTGACCGACGGATCCGCGCACCGGGTTCCGGTGCTCATCGCCGGCGGCGGCCCGGTGGGCCTGGCGGCCGCTCTGGAGCTCGCCCACCACGGCGTCCCGTCGCTGGTGGTCGAACCCCGCGAGGAGGTGTCGTGGCTGCGGCCGCGCGCCAAGACGACCTCGGCCCGCACGATGGAGCTGTTCCGCCGCTGGGGCCTCGCCGGCGCCGTGCGCGAACGGGCGGCCCTGCCGGTGGCCTGGTCCGACCAGGCCGTCTTCACCACCGGGCTGCTCGGCCGCGAGATCACCCGCTTCCACGGCTGCTTCGGCCTCGACCTCCCCGGGGACGACCTGGTCGCCGAACCCGGGCAGCAGATCCCGCAGCCGGCGGTCGAGCAGGTGCTGCGCGAGGCGGTCGCCCGCTCGCGGCACGCCCGGCTCGTCACCGGCCGCACCGTCCGCGCCGTCCACGAGGACGACGACGGCGTCACCGCGACCGTGACCGCGCCCGACGGCACCGCCGACCGGATCCGTGCCGCGTACCTGATCGGCGCGGACGGCGCGTGGAGCACCGTCCGGGAGGCCATCGGCGTCGCCTACGAGGGCGCCGCCGACGAGCGCCCCAACTTCAACATCGTCTTCCGCGCGCCCGGCCTCGCCGAACGCGTCCCGCACGGGCCCGCGGTGCACTACTGGGTGCTGCACCCGAGCCGTCCCGGGCTGGTCGGCCGGCTCGACCTGCGCGACACCTGGTGGTGCATCGCGCAGGGCGTCACCCGGGAGGAGGGCGAGGCCGATCCGCTCGCGCTCGTCCGCGGGCTGGTCGGAGCCGACGTCGACGCCGAGATCGTCGCGACCGACCCGTGGAAGGCCAAGATGCTGCTGGCCACGGCGTACGGCACCCGGAGGATCTTCCTCGCCGGCGACGCGGCGCACCTGAACCCGCCGTGGGGCGGGCACGGCTTCAACACCGGCGTCGGCGACGCGGTCAACCTCGGCTGGAAGCTGGCCGCCGTCCTGTCCGGGTGGGCGCCCGAGACGCTGCTGCGCAGCTACGAGCACGAACGCCGGCCCGTCGCCGCGCAAACGATCGCCGAAGCCGCCCGCAACATGGCGACCCTCGCCCCCGAACTCGCCGACCCGCGGCTGGCCGGCACCGACGCCGAGTTCGCCGCCGCCCGGCCCGCGGTCGCCGAGGCCGTCCAGCGCACCAAGCACGGCGAGTTCCACAGCCTCGACCTGGTGCTCGGCTACACCTACCAGGGCTCACCGATCGTGGCCGGGGACGCGGGCGGGCGGCTCCCGCACCGCTGGCTCGCCCCCGGCGACTCCCTCTACGACCGCCTCGGACGCGGATTCACCCTGATCGCCGCCCCGTCCGCCACCGGCACCCCGGCCTTCGCCAAGGCGGCCGCCGACCACGGCGTCCCCCTCGAGATCGTCGGCGACCCGCAGGCCGCGGGCCTCCGGCTCGTCCGGCCCGACCAGCACGTCGCCTGGACCGGTGACGACCCCGCCTCCGCGCCGGAGATCCTCCGGCGGGCGGTGGGCCACCTCGACTGACGCGCCCCGAAACGCACCGACGCGCCCGGCCCGCGGCCGCGCGCCCCGCGAGTGCTCCGTTCGGTCGCTCCTGCGCCGTCTCTTTCCGAACCCCGCGCGACTTCCGAACCCCGCGCGACCCACCCCTGCGTAAGGAGATCCGATGTCCCCCACCCCAGAGCGCGCCGGCGGACGGCAGGCCGGCGTCCTCGCCCTCGCCTGCCTCATCCTCTTCGTGGACGGCTACGACGTGTTCGCCATCGGCACCGTCGGGCCGAGCCTGATGCAGTACCGGCCGTGGGGCGCCACCCACGACACCCTCGGGATGCTCGGCAGCGTCACCGCGCTCGGCATGCCGTTCGGATCGGTCCTCGCGGGCTGGGCCGCCGACCGCCGCGGCCGCCGCCTGCCGCTGACCGTCGCCGTCGTCTGGATCTCCGCGTCGATGGTGGCGGCGACCTTCGTGCCGTCCCTCGGCCTGTTCGCCGCCGCGCGGTTCTGCACCGGCGTCGGCATCGGCGCGCTCGCCCCGCTGGTCAGCGCCTACGTCACCGACACCGCGCCGCCCCGGCGGCGGACGCTGCACCTCACGATCGCGCTCGGCGCCATGGGGATCGGCGGCACCGCGTCGGCCCTGCTCGGCCGGCTGCTGCTGCCGGGCGTGCACTTCCAGTGGCTGTTCCTGTTCGGCGCTCTGCCGATCCTGCTCGTCCCGGCGATCCTGCGGATGGTCCCGGACGGTCCGGTCGGGCAGCACGGTGCCATCGGCCAGCACGGTGCCGTCGAGCAGGCCGGTCCCGTCGGGCAGGCCGGCCGGCGGCGGGGGCTGGCTCGCCTGGCCGAGCTGTTCACCCCGGGCAGCCGCCGCGCCACCGTCCTGTTCTGGTGCGCCTCCTTCATGAGCATGGCGCTGGTCTACAGCACCACGGCCTGGCTGCCCGCGGTGATGATGAAGTCGGGCTACGACCTCGGCTCGTCGCTGGAGTTCACCATCGCCTTCACCATCGGCGCGACCGCGGGCGGCCTCGGCGGTTCCGTGATCGCCGACCGCGGCCACCTCAAGACCGTCACCTTCACCGGATTCGTGCTGGCGGCGGTGGCGCTGTTCGTCCTCAGCACCCCGCAGCCGCATGTGCTGCTCCTGCTGGTCTCGGCGCTGGCCGGGCTCGGCACGCTGGGCGGCCAGAACATGGTGATCGCCTGCATGACGGCGTTCTACCCGGCCCGGTCGCGCGGCACGGGGCTCGGGTTCGGCCTCGGCTTCGGGCGGCTCGGAGCGATCGCGGGCCCGTCCTACGTCGCGGTGGCGACCGACCTGTTCACCTCGTCGAAGGCGGGGTTCTTCGCCTTCATGGTCCCGGCGGTCCTCGGCGCCGCCGTGATCGCTGCGCTGCCCCGCGTCCTGGGGCCGGCGCCGGAGACGCGGGCCACCGGTCAGGAGGCCGCGCCCGTCGTCCCCTGACCTGGAGACCGAAAGGCCGGCCCGGTG
>NZ_JBEYYT010000143.1:0-21727 GCF_040645715.1 Spirillospora sp. NPDC046719
GCGCGCCCGCCGCCCCGGCCCGCCCGGCCGGCCGGCACGCCGCCCCCGCGCCCGAGGGCGCCCCGGCCGAGCAGCTCGCGCTGCGCGGCCGCACCGAGAAGATGTCCCGCATCCGGCAGACGATCGCCCGCCGCATGGTGGAGTCGCTGCAGGTGTCGGCGCAGCTGACCACCGTGGTCGAGGTGGACATCACCAAGATCGCGCGGCTGCGCGAGCAGGCCAAGGCCGACTTCCAGTCCCGCGAGGGCGTCAAGCTGTCCTTCCTGCCGTTCTTCGCGCTGGCCACGATCGAGGCGCTGAAGGCGCACCCGAAGGTCAACGCGGTCATCGACAGCGAGACCAACGAGGTCACCTACCACGACGTGGAGAACCTCGGCATCGCGGTGGACGTGCCCGAGCGGGGCCTGATGGTCCCGGTCGTGCACAACGCCGGGCAGCTCAACCTGGGCGGCCTCGCGCAGCGGATCGCCGACCTCGCCGAGCGCACCCGCACCAACAAGGTGAGCCCGGACGAGCTGTCCGGCGGCACGTTCACGCTGACCAACACCGGCAGCCGCGGCGCGCTGTTCGACACCCCGATCCTCAACCAGCCGCAGGTCGGCATGCTCGGCACCGGCGCCGTCG
This sequence comes from Spirillospora sp. NPDC046719, assembly GCF_040645715.1. Taxonomy (NCBI): domain Bacteria; kingdom Bacillati; phylum Actinomycetota; class Actinomycetes; order Streptosporangiales; family Thermomonosporaceae; genus Spirillospora; species Spirillospora sp. NPDC046719. The sequence continues at coordinate 625 of NZ_JBEYYT010000143.1, forward strand.
TCAAGCGGCCCGCCGTCATCGACGACCCGGAGCTGGGCGAGGTCATCGCGGTGCGGTCGATGGTCTACCTGGCGCTGACCTACGACCACCGGCTGATCGACGGCGCGGACGCCGCCCGCTTCCTCGGCACCATCAAGCACCGCCTGGAGGAGGGCAACTTCGAGGCCGACCTCGGCCTCTGACCGCACGCGGCCGCCGCCTCGCACGCCGCACCGGACCCCGCCGCCCCGCCCGGGCGGCGGGGTCCCGCGCGTTCCCGGGGAAACCCGGTCCCGGCCCGGCGGAAACACGGGACCCGGATGAGAATCTCAGCGTTCGCTGGCGCCGTCCCCGTAGGCTGGGGACATGAGGGTGACCGTGACGGGCTCGTCGGGCCTGATCGGATCGGCGCTGGTGCGGGCGCTGCGGGAGGACGGGCACGACGTCGTGCGGCTGGTGCGCCGCGAGCCGTCGGCACCGGACGAGGCGCGCTGGTCCCCCGCCGACGGGTGCGTCGAGGCGGCGGCGCTGGAGGGCGCCGACGCCGTCGTGCACCTGGCGGGCGCGGGCGTCGGCGACCGGCCGTGGACGAAGGCGTACAAGCGCCGGATCAGGGACAGCCGGCTCGACGGCACCCGGACGCTCGCGGAGGCGATCGCCGCGGCGGGCCGCCGCCCGCCGGTGCTGGTGTGCGGGTCCGCGATCGGCTTCTACGGCGACACCGGCGACCGGGAGGCCGACGAGAAGTCCCCGATGGGCGCCGGGTTCCTCGCCGCGCTCGTGCGGGACTGGGAGGCGGCCGCCGCACCGGCCCGCGAGGCGGGGATCCGGGTCGTCCACCCGCGCACCGGCGTGGTGCTGGCGCGCGGCGGCGGGATCCTCGGCCGGACGCTGCCGCTGTTCCGGCTCGGGCTCGGCGGCCGGCTCGGCGACGGGACGCAGTGGACGAGCTGGATCTCGCTCCCCGACGAGGTCGCGGCCCTGCGGTTCCTGATCGAGCACGAGGTGTCGGGGCCGGTGAACCTGACCGCCCCGGACCCGGTGACCAACGCCGCGTACACCGAGGCGCTGGCGCGGGCGCTGCACCGCCCGGCGCGGCTGGCCGTCCCGAAGGCGGTGCTGCGGGCCGCGCTGCGCGACTTCGCCGACGAGGGCCCGCTGGTCAGCCAGCGGGTGCTGCCGCGGCGGCTGGAGCACGCCGGCTTCCGGTACCGGCATCCCGACGTGGACTCCGCGCTGGCCGCCCTCCTGTGACCGGCCGCCGCCGACGCGCCGAGACCAAGATTGGCTAAAATCACGGACGCTCCCGCTCGGTGGCCATACGGTGACATTGAGAGAGCTTGCCGACGTGGAGGGCGAATGAGCACCGACGGACAGCCGCACATCCTCGCCATCGGCGGGGGCACGTTCGTCCCGGACGGCCGGGAGGGCATCGCCCCGAGCCCGCTGATGCGCTACGCGCTCGACCTGACCGGGCAGGACCGCCCCCGGATGTGCTTCCTGACGACGGCGGTGGGCGACGGCGCCGAGTACGTCGCGCGCTTCTACGCCGGGTTCTCCCAGCTGGACGCCGAGGTCAGCCACCTGTCGCTGTTCCCGATGCCGAGCGTCCCCGACATGCGCGCGCACCTGCTCACCCAGGACCTGATCTACGTGTCCGGCGGCAGCGTCGCGAACCTGCTGGCGCTGTGGCGCCTGCACGGCCTGGACGAGATCATGCGGGAGGCGTGGCAGGAGGGCGTGGTGCTGTCCGGGCAGAGCGCGGGCGCGCTGTGCTGGCACGTCGGCGGCAACACCGACTCCTACGGCCCGCAGCTGCGGCCGCTCACCGACGGGCTGGGCTTCCTGCCGTACTCGTGCGGGGTGCACTACGACAGCGACCCGCAGCGCCGCCCGCTGCTGCAGCAGCTCGTCGGCGAGGGCACGCTGCCCGGCGGGTACGCGGCGGACGAGTCGGTCGGCCTGCACTACGTCGGCACCGAGTTCGTCCAGGCCGTGTCGTACCGGCAGGACGCGGGCGCCTACCGGGTCGAGCCGGACGGCCCCGCCACCGCGAAGGAGACCCGGCTGGAGCCCCGCCGGCTGGCGTCCCTCTGAGGAAGCGGTCGGCGGGCGGCATAGGCTGGCGGGCGTGAGTGATCTGGACGTGCGGGGGGCCGCACCCGAGACGCCCCCCGGAGAAGCGCCGGCGACCGGCCGGCTGGTGATCGTCCACGCGGGCTTCGGCACCGCGGCCGTCCCCTACCTGGACGGCTGGGAGCTGCAGAAGCGCACGCACGCCCGGCGCGTGGACGACCTGATCCCCGACACCGTCCTGCTGATGGAGCACCAGCCGGTGTACACGGCGGGCAAGCGGACCGCGGCGTTCGACCGGCCGTTCGGCGACCCCGGCGCCCCGGTCGTGGACGTCGACCGCGGCGGCAAGATCACCTGGCACGGGCCGGGGCAGCTCACCGGCTACCCGATCGTCCGGCTGCCCGACGCCGCCGACGTCGTGTCCTACGTGCGGCTGCTGGAGCGGATGATGATGGCGGTGTGCGCCGAGTTCGGCCTGGAGACCACCACGGTCGAGGGCCGCAGCGGGCTGTGGGTGCCCGGCTCCCCCGACCGCAAGATCGGTTCGATCGGGATCCGGGTGGCGCGCGGCGTGGCGATGCACGGGTTCATGCTGAACTGCGACAACGACATGAGCTGGTTCGACAAGATCGTGCCGTGCGGCATCCGGGACGCCGGGTCCACGAACCTCAGCCGCGAGGTCGGCCGGGACGTCCCCGTCGCCGAGGTGACCCCGCTGGTGGAGCGCCACCTCGCGGAGGCGCTCGGCGCGCGGGAGACCTTCCACCGGACGAGGGCGCATCTCGACGCCTGATCCCGGCGGTCAGTCGTTGGAGAACATCACCTTGTAGACGGCGTGGCCCTCGTCCGCCGCGGCCCGGTAGAACGCGACCAGGGCCTCGTAGGCGGGCTTCAGGACGCGGTCGCGGGCGGCGGAGTCCATCCGGCCCGCGTCCTGCACGCCGGCCTGCACCATCACCGCCGGCGCGAAGCGGCCCGCGACGCCGCCGAACGGCGTCGCCGCCAGGTGGTCGGCGGCCGGCTTCACCCGCTCCGGCGCCAGGTAGATCACGTCCATGCCCAGCTCGTCGGCGCCGTCCTCGGTGAGCAGGCGCCCGCCGCACACCACGTCGGCCTCCGGCTGGCGCCCCTCCCAGGGGTCGCCGGTCACCAGGTAGTGCAGCGCCTGCCACGTCCCGCCGATGTCCAGCGGCGCGAACGGCACGCGGCGCCGCCAGTCCCGTTCGCCGAACACGCGCCGGGCGATCCGGGTGGGATCCGGCTCACCCTCCAGCACCGGCGGCACCCTGAGGTACGACATTGCCAGACCCACTGCGGTCCTCCATGCGAACGCTGTTGCGTGACGACAGGGAGTCACCCTAGAGAGAACCGCCGGTGGCCATGCACCGAAACACGCGAATCGACGGTGTGAGCGGGGTAACGTCACACGTTCGAGATACGTCCGATACTGCCGCGTTAACTGCGCCGGGCGGCCCGCGGCGGCCTCCCCGCGGCCCCCGCCCCGACGCGCGCGATGTGCCGGTCCGCTGATCGCGACGTACCCTGAACGGGTGACGACGGTGACACCTGAGGGGCGCAAGCTCCTGCGCATAGAGGCCCGCAACAGCCAGACCCCGATCGAGCGCAAGCCCGAGTGGATCAAGACGCGGCTGAAGATGGGCCCGCAGTACAAGGAGCTCATCGGCCTGGTGAAGTCCGAGGGCCTGCACACGGTGTGCCAGGAGGCGGGCTGCCCCAACATCTTCGAGTGCTGGGAGGACCGCGAGGCCACCTTCCTCATCGGCGGCGACCAGTGCACCCGGCGCTGCGACTTCTGCCAGATCGACACCGGCAAGCCCGCCGCGTTCGACCGGGACGAGCCCCGCCGCGTCGCGGAGTCCGTCGCCACGATGGGCCTGAAGTACGCCACCGTCACCGGCGTCGCCCGCGACGACCTGGAGGACGGCGGCGCCTGGCTGTACGCCGAGACGGTCCGGCGGATCCACGCGGCCGTGCCCGGCTGCGGCGTGGAGCTGCTGATCCCGGACTTCAACGCCGTCCCCGAGCAGCTCGCCGAGGTCTTCTCGTCCCGTCCCGAGGTGCTGGCGCACAACGTCGAGACCGTCCCGCGGATCTTCAAGCGGATCCGGCCCGGGTTCCGCTACGAGCGGTCCCTCGAGGTGATCACCAAGGCGCGCGAGGACGGCCTGGTCACCAAGTCGAACCTGATCCTCGGCATGGGCGAGACCCGCGAGGAGGTCTCCGCGGCGCTGCGCGACCTGCACGAGGCCGGCTGCGAGCTGATCACCATCACCCAGTACCTGCGGCCGAGCCCCCGCCACCACCCGGTGGAGCGCTGGGTGAAGCCGGAGGAGTTCGTCGAGCTGAACGCCGAGGCCGAGGAGATCGGCTTCGCGGGCGTCATGTCCGGGCCGCTCGTCCGCTCCAGCTACCGCGCCGGCCGCCTCTACAAGCAGGCGATCGAGGCCCGCCAGAGCTGATTCCGGCGGTCCGGACCGTCCTCGCCTGCGTTTCGCCATGCGAGGACGGTGTCGGGTCGGGGGTCCCGGCCGACTATCCTTGGGTTCATGTCGAAAACGCCCGCGGACGGGAGCCAGGAGCGTCCGGGCCGCCTCAAGCAGATCCGCATGGTCGCCCAGGTGCTCCGCCAGGCCGACCCGAAGGCCCTTCCGATCGTCGCCGCGTCGGCGCTCGGCACCCTGATCGTCGTCATCGTGATCGGGCTGGTGATCGGCCGGCTGTGGTTCTTCGTCCCGCTGGGCATCCTCGCCGGCGCCGCCGTCGGCCTGATCGTCTTCGGCCAGCTCGCGCAGCGCGCGCAGTACAAGGTCATCGCCGGGCAGCCCGGCGCGGCCGCCGCGGTCCTGAAGAACATGCGCGGTGACTGGACGGTCACCGAGGCCGTCAGCGGCAACCGCAACCTCGACATGGTGCACCGCGTCGTGGGCCGTCCCGGCGTCATCCTGGTCTCCGAGGGCCCGCGCAACCGGGTCGGGCAGCTGCTGGGCGCGGAGAAGAAGCGGATCTCCCGCGCCGCGCAGCAGGTGCCGATCTACGACGTGCAGGTCGGCGACGACGAGGACCAGATCCCCGTCGGCAAGCTGCAGCGGCACCTGATGAAGCTGCCCCGCAACCTCACCAAGGCGCAGGTCGGGGAGCTGAACGACCGGCTGCAGGCGCTGCCCCGGTCGATGCAGATGCCGAAGGGCCCGATCCCGAAGGGCGCGAAGATGCCGAAGGGACCCAAGCCCAAGATGCGGTGACCGCACCGCCGGTACCGCACCGCCGGTGGAGCGCCCCCTCGGGGGCGCTTTCCCGTTTCCGGGCCGCGTTTCCCGGGCCGGATCTCCGGGTCAGATGTTGACGACGGCGGTGTTGGACGCGCGGTCGTGCATGCCGCGGTAGTCGCGGTCCCAGATCAGCGCCGGGACGACGAGGACCAGCAGGAGCGACCGGGCGAACCCCATGAGGAACCCGACGGGCCGGCCGTCCAGCCGCACCACCCGGATGCCGCACAGCCGCTTGCCGATCGTGGTGCCGATCGTCGCGGTGAGCAGCCACGCCTGGATCCCGAAGATCACCAGCGTCCACAGGCTGCGCTGCGGCGCCGACCAGTCGAGGGCGGCCGCCAGGCCGCTCGCGACCAGCGTCGACAGCGCCCAGTCGATGAACAGCGCGAACAGCCGGCGGCCGTAGGACGCGACGGCGCCGCTCCCGCTCTCCGGCAGCCCGAGGCGCTCGCCGGGACGGCCGAGGTCGGCTCCCGCCGCGCGCGCGCCGCCGAGCCACGTCTGCGTCCATCGCGGCCGTGCGGCCTGCTGCTCTTTACCACCGCTCATGGCCTCTACGCTATCCGCTCCCCTGGCGGGTTCCGACCCGGCTCCCCAGGGGAGGGGACGAGGGTGGGGGCACGGCGGGGGCGTCCTTGGAGCAGGGCGCCGGCGCCCCGCTTAACACAGCCGAAACATATGGGACACGGCCGGGAAACGGCCCTGCCATAAGCTGCGAGACGCCCAAGAGCGCACCAAGGAGGCTGGATGTTCAGCAGCGCCGAAGAGGTCCTGAGCTATCTCGAGAACGAGGACGTCAAGTTCGTCGACTGCCGGTTCGTGGACCTGCCGGGCAAGATGCAGCACGTCACGATCCCGACCGGCAACTTCGGGCGGCGGGCCTTCGAAGACGGCATGATGTTCGACGGTTCGTCCGTCCGCGGGTTCCAGGAGATCCACGAGTCGGACATGCTGCTTCTCCCGGACCCGGCCACGGCCGTCCTGGACCCGTTCCGGCAGCACAAGACGCTGATCCTGAACTTCTTCGTGCACGACCCGCTGACGGGCGAGCCGTACAGCCGCGACCCCCGCAACGTCGCCAAGAAGGCCCAGGACTACCTGCGCGGGACCGGCATCGCCGACACCGCCTACTGCGGTCCCGAGGCCGAGTTCTACATCTTCGACGACGTCCGCTTCGAGACGAAGCAGAACGCCGGCTACTACTTCCTGGACTCGGTGGAGGGCGCCTGGAACACCGGCCGGGAGGAGCCCGGCGGCAACCTCGGCGCCAAGCCCGCCTACAAGGGCGGCTACTTCCCCGTCCCGCCGATGGACCACTACACCGACCTGCGCTCGGAGATGGCGACGCAGCTGCTCGCCTCCGGCATCGAGGTCGAGCTGCAGCACCACGAGGTCGGCACGGCGGGCCAGTCGGAGATCGGCGTCCGCTTCGACACGCTGCTGAAGGCCGCCGACAACCTGCTGCTGTACAAGTACATCGTCAAGAACGTGGCGCGGGGCGCCGGCAAGACGGTGACGTTCATGCCGAAGCCGATCTTCGGTGACAACGGGTCGGGCATGCACGTCCACCAGTCGCTGTGGAAGGACGGCGCGCCGCTGTTCTACGACGAGGTCGGCTACGCGGGCCTGTCGGACACGGCGCGGCACTACATCGGCGGCCTGCTCCGGCACGCCCCGTCCCTGCTGGCCTTCACGAACCCGACGGTCAACAGCTACCACCGGCTCGTCCCGGGCTTCGAGGCGCCGGTCAACCTGGTGTACTCGCAGCGCAACCGGTCGGCGTGCATCCGCGTCCCGATCACCGGCTCGAACCCGAAGGCCAAGCGCATCGAGTTCCGCGTGCCGGACCCGTCCTGCAACCCCTACCTCGCCTTCTCGGCGATGCTGATGGCGGGCCTGGACGGCATCAAGAACAAGATCGAGCCGCCGGAGCCGATCGACAAGGACCTCTACGAGCTGCCGCCGGAGGAGGCCCGCGCGATCCCGCAGGTCCCCGGCTCGCTGCCGGCCGTCCTGGCCGCGCTCGAGTCCGACCACGACTACCTGCTGGAGGGCGGCGTCTTCACCCCGGACCTCATCGAGACCTACATCGCGATGAAGAACGAGTTCGAGATCGACCCGGTCCGCCTGCGCCCGCACCCGCACGAGTTCGAGCTGTACTACGACGTGTGATCGTCGTTGGGGAAGGCCCGCGAGGACGCCTCGCGGGCCTTCCGCGTTCCCGGGGTCAGGCGATCCGGCGGATGTAGACGACGCGGTGCCGAGGACGACGAGCCGGAAGTACTTCTTGCCGCCGAGCGTGCCGTCGGTCCGCTCCTGATCGCGGCGGCGGCGACGGGCAGGACGAGCTTCTTCAGCAGGATCGGTCTCCTCTGGTCACGCGAAGGACGCGGCGTGCGCGGCGGCCCACTGCTCGAAGGTGCGGGGCGGACGGCCCGTGACGTCGCGGACGGTGGTGGTGACGACCGATTCGTCCAGCGAACCGGCGACGTAGAAGTCGAAGAAAGCGTCCACGTACTTCTCGGGCATGTTCTGGAGCATCTCCTCGCGGGCCTCGTCGTCCGGTAGGGCGTCCAGGCGCAGGTCGCGGCCCAGCACGCCGCCCAGGATCCGGAGCCGGTCGGCGGGCCGCAGCGGCTCCGGGCCGGTGACGCGGAGCACCTGGCCGCGGTACTCGTCTTGCAGCAGCGCGGTCGCCGCGACGGCGCCGATGTCGGCCGGGTCGATCACCGCGATCGGCACGTCCGCGAACGGGGCGCGCACCACGTCGCCGGCCTTGAGCTGCGGGATCCACTCGAACGTGTTGGACATGAACCCGTTCGGCCGCACGAAGGTCCACGCGAGCCCGGAGTCGCGGACGGCCGCCTCCGACTCGATCATGTAGCGGCTGACCGCGTTGGTGGTGTCGCCCGACTCCACCGAGGACCCCGACAGCAGCACCACGTGCTCGACCCCGGCGCGGCCCGCCTCGGCCAGCAGGTCCGCCGTCCCGTCGTAGCCGGGCAGCAGGAACAGCCCGCGCACGCCCCGCAGCGCCGGCACGAGCGTCTTCGGCTCGTTCAGGTCGCCGGTGACGTACTCGACGCCGTCCGGCGCGTCCGCTGGGGCCCCGCCCCGCGTCAGCGCCCGTACCGGCTCCCCCGCCGCCGCCAGCGCCGCCGCCACCTCGCGCCCGACATTGCCGGTCCCGCCCGTCACCAAGAACATCGCTCCGCGCTCCCCTCTTTGTTAGGGAACGTTCCCTAACAAAGCGGTACGCTAGAGCCATGCGTCGGATATGGCAAGGGGTCCGGTGATGCGCCGCAGCGCCGCCGAGACACGGGAGCACCTCCTGGAGGTCGCCCACGACCTGTTCTACTGGCAGGGCATCAAGGGCGTCGGCGTGGACAAGATCGCCGCCACCGCCGGCGTCGCGCCCACGACCCTCTACCGGCTGTTCGCGTCCAAGGACGACCTGATCACCGCCTACGTCACCCGCGCGGACGGCCTGTACAAGGAATGGTTCGACACCACCGCCGGCGACGAGGGGCGGCCCGCGCGCGCCCGGATCCTCGCGCTGTTCGACGCGCAGACCGAGCAGATCCAGCCGGACCGCTGCCGCGGCTGCCCGTTCCTCATGGCCCTCGCCGAGATCCCCGACGCCGCCCATCCCGCCCACCAGGCCGCCGCCGGGACGAAGCGGTGGGTCCGCGCCCGCTTCGCCGACCTCGCGGCGTCCGCCGGGGTCGCCTCTCCCGACGACGTCGCGGACCAGCTGGCACTGGCCTTCGAGGGCGCCTACGCGTCCGTCCAGGCCCTCGGCGTCGACGGCCCGGCCCGCCACGCCCGCCGCCTCGCCGAACTCATCCTCGACGCCGCGTCCGGACCCGCCTGACAGGGTCTTCCGGGCCACGACCTGCACACCGCCGCGCCACGGCGGTGCACAGGTCGGTCCAGCACCCGTCGGCCCGTCGGGACGCCTAGCTGGTGCGGGTGGTGTGGGTCCACTTGTAGTACTTGTCGGCGACGTTGGCGTAGGTGATGTCGGACGAGTAGACCGCGGCGCTTCCGGACGGGGAGGTTCGGAGGCGGTAGAACCACATGTCGCCGAGGCTGTCGTAGGCGCCGATGTACCCGTCGCCATAGCCGAACAGCTGGCTCGCGGGACGGGACGAGTTGCACCTACTCAGCCAGACGGCGTTGTTGTAGGTCTTCCAGTCCGTGGTGAGGCAGGTGCCGGTGGAGCGGTTCTTCAGCTCGTTGTAGGTCCTGCCGCCGCCGATCCAGTCCCACTGCTGCGTCTTTCCGCCGGTGCAGCCGGCGACCCACACCTTTCCGGTCGAGGAGCCGGTGAGGCACTTGCCGCTCTGGCCGCTCTTGAACGTCCAGTAGACGGCGGCGGCGGAGGCCGGGGTGAGCGAGCCGGAGACGGCGACGAGGGAGGCGGCGAGACCGGTGGTCAGCGCGAGGCGCGCGGGCCGCGAGGTGATCTTCATGGCCCGGGAGCATGGCGAGGGCGGGCCAACGCCCGCGATCACGGTCGTTGAGCGCGGCGGGCCGGAGCATGAACGCTGGGTGTACGGCAGGCGTCCTGGGCCCTAAGACCCACTGACGCCCGGGGCCTGGGACCTCGCCCGCCCAACCGGCCGTGCGCCTCGGGCCGTGAGGCCCCGGGCCCTAGGACCACCCGTCCGCCGCCCCCCCGAACGAGCGCGTCCCACCACGTCGCCATCTCCCTGACCGCGCGCTCGGCGTCGTGGCACGGGGCGAGGGGATTCCCGGTGGACGAGACGAACCACGGCACGCCGTTCACGCCCGGTTTCACGTCATGCGTCGTGCCAGGTGACGGTGTCGGAGTCGCGGCACGCCTCGGCGACCGGGCCGAGGTCCACGTAGACGCCCCGGCCGAGCGGGCAGAGCGCCACCCGGCGCACGCGCCCCCACGTACCCGGCGGCGCCTCTGCCAGCCCCTCCCGAACGTGCCGCCGCGCCGCCTCGCGGTCGTCGGTGACACCGCCCGCCCCACCGTCCCCGAAAACGTCCCAGCTGAAGAGAACCGGTGGTTCCTGAAGCCTCGGCGTACGCAATGCAGCCCTCCGATGCATGTGGATTCGACTACGGAGAGCATGCAGATCAAGGCACAGAGTGAGAGGCGCGCGGCGCGTCCACCGCGCATGGGGCGCGGAGTGCGCCCGGCGAGTGCGGGCGCTGCCCGCGCCCGTCAGACCGGCAGGCCGAGGAGCTGGGCGAACGTGCGGGCGCGGCGGTCGATCATCGGGCCGCCGTGGTCGACGGCGTCGGACGCGATCTGCCGGGCTTGCGGCGAATAGTGCACGGAGTCGTTGCACACCGGGTAGGCGCGCTCCAGCCAGTCCAGCGCCGCGGAGTGGTCGCGGCGCTGGTGGTAGGCACGGGCCGTCTCCACCATGAGGCGTGCGCGCCGCTCCCGGCTCGGGATGCTGTCCGGGTCGATCCGCTGCGCGTGGTCGCGCGCACTGGACGCCCGGGAGAGGTCGGCCTGGATCGACACGGCGTGCACGGCGACGTTGGACGCGCCGAACTGCGTCCACGGGTGGTGGTAACCGGCCGGGAGGCGCTCGGCGGTCGCCCGCCCCTCATCGAGGTAGCGGAGCGCGTCGCCCTCGCGGCCGTCGCGGGCGCTGGTCATCGCGGCGTGCAGCTGGAGCGCGCCGTACATGGCGCGGAGCTCGACGGGCCCGTCCTCCAGGCGGGGCCGGAGGAGGCCGGCGCCCTCGTTGACCAGGTCGAGCGCGCCGTCGAGGTCGCCCATGGACCGCTGGACGATCGCCATGGTCCAGGCGGCGCCGGCGAGGCTGATCGGCCGGTCGGCCTCGTGGGCGGCGGACACGCTCCGGTCGGCGACGACCCAGATCAGCTCCGGCTCGGCGGCCCACACGACCTCGTGCTGGACGAGCGCGTAGACGTCGGAGAGCACGGCGTTGGCGGCCCGGCGCTCCTCGCCCTCGGACACGCGGGCGGCCGCACGGGCGTCCCGCACCAGCGCGGGGAGCACGCGCCCGACGTCGGTGCGGTGGGTGGGCGAGCCGTGCCACAGCCGCCAGGCCTGCTCGACGCGCCCGGCGAGCGCCGCGACGTCCACGCGGGCGTCGGGGCGGGTGAGCAGCGGCGCGCGGACGGCGTCGCGGACGGCGGGGATCGCCTCGTGCGGGATGCGCGCGAACGACGACATCGGGATGGTCGCCGCGCCGCCGAGGTCCATGTCGGTGCCCGCGAGGAGCGCCACGTCCCCGACGCCGAGCGCCTCGGCCAGCCTGACCAGCGTCGGCAGGCGCGGCGGGAGGCGGCGCCCGGTCTCGATGCCCTTCAGCCAGGAGGCGGACCTGCCGACCAGCCCGGCCAGCGTCGGCCTGCTCAGCCCCTTGCGCTCGCGCAGCACCTGGATGCGTTCGCCGGTCCGCCGCCCGGCAAGGTCGTCAAGCATGGCCCGCCGCCTTTCGAGGGGTCTTGGGGTCCAGGTTAGGCGGGGTGGGCGCCGTGGACGGGGGTCTCCAGGACGAAGTCCTGGCGGTGGGTGCGGCCGGTGGTGAGCAGGACGCGGGCCACGGCGGGCGTATGCCCCCGGGCGAGGAGCAGGACGGTGACGAAGTCCTCCGGGAGGCCGGCGGCGGCGTAGCGGCCCTCGTCGTCGGTGCGGGTGCGCATGAGCTGGCGGCCGCCGGTGGCGAGGACGGTGACCAGGGCGTCGGCGACGGGGTCGCCGGAGGCGGTGCGGACGGTTCCGACGAGGCCGGGGACCACCTCGCCGAAGTGCTCGTGGTGCGCGGGGCTGACGGCGTGGGGGGCGGGGGCCTCGAAGGTGGGGTCCTCGACCAGCTCCTCTTCGGCGGCGGCGCCGGCCTCGGCCTCCGCGCCCTTGCGGTGCTGGACGTAGGCGCCGACGCCGACCAGGGCGAAGCCGGCGGCGGCCCAGCCGCACAGGACGAGGGTGGGCCGCAGCAGCCCCTCGTAGTCGAAGTAGAAGACGCCGTGCAGGGCGTCCAGGAGGTTGCCGAGCGGCATGACGGGATGCAGCGCGCGGAAGAAGCCGGGGACGAGCTGGTACGGGATGGCGCCGCCGCTGGACGGGATCGACAGCAGCACGAACAGGGTGATCGCGACGCCCGGGATGAACTGCCGGACGAACGGGACGAGGCCGTAGGTGAACTGGGCGACCGCCTGCGTGATCAGGAAGCCGTAGGCGATGGCGACCGGGTCGTTGGGGACGACGTCCAAGGCGAGCGCGACGTAGAACCCGACCACGGCCATGAACGCGCCCAGGACGGCGAGGGTGAGGACCTTGACGCGTCGGCTGAGGGTGACGGCGCGCATCAGCATCATGACGGCGATGTAGGGCGCGATGTTCCAGGCCATGGACAGGTAGAACAGGCCGGTGCCGGTGACGTCGCCCTTGGCGGTGGGGACGAGTTCGACGGTCCGGATGGTCTGCCCGCCTTGTTTAGCGACGGTGGTGAAGGTGCTGGTGGCGGCCTGTTCGAGGAAGGTGCCGTCGGCCTTGGCGATGTAGAGGGTGGCCTGGGCGGGGCCTTCGACGCTGTAGGCGGCGACGGCCCGGCGGCTGAGGATCTTCTTGCGGGCGTCCGACGCGTCCCTGACGGGGATGATCTCGAACGCGCCGGGCGCCTTCCGGTCGAGCGCGGGTCCGAGCCGTCCCGCGACCGCCGGCGGGGACACCGCCACCCGCACGTCGTGCGGCTCCGGCGAGTGGAACGGCAGCATGTAGCAGATCAGGAAGCCGAAGAAGAACAGCAGCGGGAACCACAGGCTTCCGGCGAGCGACATCAGCAGGGTCGGCTCGTCCTCGGACTCGTCGGTCACGCGCGGGGACCTTTCTGGACGGATCGGGCGGCACGCGCGTGGCGCACGGGCGCGGCGCTGGCATCATGTGCCGGGAGATCGCGGCGGAGGGAGCGGCGGGCGGGATGGCGGGCGACCCCAAGGAGGTCCTGCGGAGCGGGCTGGCTCTGCTGGACGCCGCCCATGCCCTGGTCGCCGATCACCGGCGCGCGGTCGGCGCGGTGCACGAGGCGCTGGGGCCGCTGCGCGCGGACGCGGCGCGCGGTCAGCTGGCGGAGATCCCGGTCGCGCGGCTGAAGGACGTGACGGACGGGCGGCTGCGCTTGGCGCCGCTGGAGCAGGCCGGGCTGACGACCGTCCTGGACGTGCTGGACGCGACGCAGTACCGGCTCCAGCTGGTGCCGGGCGTCGGGCCGCAGACGGCGGCGCAGATCCAGGCCGCGGCGCGCAGCCTGGCGGAGGCGGCGGAGCGCGCGGCGGGGATCCGGATCGACGCCGGGCGGCGGGACCCGGCGACGACGGCGCTGGTCGTGGCGCTGCACCGGCTCGTGAACGCGGGTCCCGAGCTGCGGCGCGCCCGGAAGGCGGCCGACGAGCTGGCGGAGCGGCTGAGCCCGCTGGCGCACGACGCGCGGCCCGCGGCGTCGTGGTGGCGGCGCGTCGTCGCGCTTCCGGCGCGCAGGGAGCGCGCCCGCCGCGCGCTCACGGAGCTGGCGGACGCGGTGGAGCACGCCCGCGAGGAGCGCCTGCTGATCTCGCAGGCGTCGGTGGACCTGCTGCGTCCGGGCGCGTCCGCCGACGAGGCGTGGATCGACTACGAGCTGCGCGGGTCGGACTACCAGACGCTGCTGGCGGAGCTGGCCGCCGTGGGGCCCGAGCGGGCCGCGGCGGAGGGGTACCTGCCGGACGACCTGGCCGCGCGGGTCAAGGCGCAGCCGCTCGACGAGACGTACCGGCGGGTGTCGCTGCGCGGCTACCAGTCGTTCGGGGCGCGGTTCGCGCTCGTCCAGCGCCGGGTGATCCTCGGCGACGAGATGGGCCTCGGTAAGACGGTCCAGGCGATCGCGGCGATCGCGCATCTGCGCGCGGAGGGCGCGACGCACTTCCTGGTGGCGTGCCCGGCCAGCGTGATGATCAACTGGGTGCGGGAGATCGAGGACCGCAGCCGGCTGGCGGCGCGCCCCCTGCACGGTCCCGGCCGGGCGGCGGCGCTGGCGGAGTGGGCGGACGCGGGCGGCATCGCGGTGACCACCCTCGACACGCTGCACGCGCTGGACGTCCCGGACGAGGTGCACGTCGCGATGGTCGTGGTGGACGAGGCGCACTACGCCAAGAACCCGGAGACGCGGCGCGCGAAGGCGGTGGCCGCGTGGTGCGCGCGGGTCGAGCGGGTGCTGTTCCTCACCGGCACGCCGATGGAGAACCGCGTCGAGGAGTTCCGCAGCCTGGTCGGGCACCTGCGGCCCGACCTCGTCCCGTCGATCAGGCCGAGCGACGCGGCGGTGGGGCCGCGGGCGTTCCGGCGGGCCGTCGCGCCCGCGTACCTGCGCCGCAACCAGCGGGACGTGCTGGTCGAGCTGCCCGAGGTGCAGGAGATCGAGGAGTGGGAGGAGTTCAGCTCGGCGGACGAGGCCGCCTACCGGCAGGCCGTCGCGGACGGCAACTTCATGGCGATGCGGCGCGCCGCGTACGCCGACCCGAAGCGGTCGGCGAAGCTGGCGCGGCTCACCGAGCTGGTCGACGAGGCGGACCGCAACGGGCTGAAGGTCGTGGTGTTCTCCTACTTCCGGGACGTGCTGGCGGCCGTGGAGCTCATGGTGGGCCCGGCGGCGCGCGGGCCGATCTCCGGGTCGATGCCGGCGGCGCGGCGGCAGCAGCTGGTGGACGACTTCACGGCCGAGCCGGGGCACGCGGTGCTGCTGGCGCAGATCCAGGCGGGCGGCGTGGGGCTGAACCTCCAGGCCGCCTCGGTGGTGATCATCTGCGAGCCGCAGGTGAAACCGACCATGGAGGAGCAGGCGATCGCCCGCGCGCACCGCATGGGGCAGGCCCGGACCGTCCAGGTCCACCGGCTGCTCACCCCGCACGGGGTGGACGAGCGAATGCTGCGGATCCTGCGGGGCAAGGCCCGGTTGTTCGACGAGTACGCGCGCCGCAGCGATCTCGCGGAGCGCACCCCGGACGCGGTCGACCTGTCCGAGCAGGCCCTCGCGCGGCAGATCGTCCAGGAGGAGCAGGAGCGGCTCGGCACCGCGCCGTGAGCGCGCGGCACCGCGCCGTGCCGGCGGGAAGAAGCGCCGTGTCCGGCACGTTCGGGCAGGCGGGCCCGGTTCGGGCCGCCGACGATCGGAGGGGATGACATGGCCGAGGTCAGGGTGGAGCGCACCGAGGACGGTTTCCAGGCCGTCAACGGGCGGGGCGCCCGCGTCGCCATCGGGGACGGGGACACCGAGGGCGCGTTCACGCCGGTCGAGCTGCTGCTGGCGGCGCTCGGCGGCTGCGAGCTGGTGACCGTGGAGCCGCTGACGGCGCAGCGCGGGCACCGGATGGCGCGGCTCGCCGCGACCGTCCAGGCGGAGAAGGTCGAGACCAGCAGGCTCGGCACCATCACGGTCACCTACGACGTCGAACTCCCCGAGGGCGACGACAAGGCCGAGGACGTCCTGAAGGCGGTCGCCAAGCGCGTCCACGAGCGGTACTGCACCGTCGGGAACGCGCTGAAGGAGCCGATGAAGGTCGACCAGATCGTCTGACCCCGGGCCCGTGGACGGCGGGCCGGGCGGCGCCGGGTCACTCACACGTCGCGCCCTTCGCCGGGAGCAGCCCGTCCAGCAGGTAGGAGTCCACGACGCGGCGGACGCAGGCGTCGCCGGAGTCGTACGCGCCGTGCCCCTCCCCCTTGAGGGTGAGGAGCGCGGCGCCGCCGCCGAGCGACGTCACCAGCGCGGACGCCCACGCGTACGGGGTGGCGGGGTCGCCGGTGTTGCCGACGACCAGGATCGGCGCGGCGGTCGGCGCGGACACCTCGCGCGCGGCGTCGTCGCCCTTGACGGGCCACCCGGTGCACTGCAGCAGGCCCCACGCCATCGACGGCCCGAACACCGGTGACGCCTCGCGGAACCGCGGCATCAGCCGGCGGACGTCCGCGACGGTGTAGCGGTCGGCGCCGTCCGCGCAGGTGATCGCGGTGTTGGCGGCCGTCAGGTTGTCGTAGGCGCCGTTGGGCTTCCGGCCGTTCTGCAGGTCGGCGAGCATCAGCAGGAGCGTCCCGTCGTGGCGCTTGACGGCGTCCACGAGGCCCTGCGCGAGGTACGGCCACGCCTGCTTGCTGTAGAGGGCCGCCGCCGCGCCCGTGTCGCCGAGGCTCTGCGTGAGCATGCGGCCCCCGGACGTCTTGAGCGGCTTGCGGTCGAGCCCGGCGAGGATCTTCTCGGTGGCCGCCGCGACGGACGCGCCGTCGCCGCCGAGCGGGCACGCCTTCGGGCCGAGCCGGGCGCACGCCGCGCCGAAGTCGACCAGGGCGTGCTGGAACCCGGCGGCCTGCTGGAGGCCGAGCTCGGCGGTGGTCAGCCTCGTGTCGACGGCCCCGTCCAGCACGGCGCGCCCGACGTTGCCGGCGAACTGGTGCGCGTAGTTGCCGCCGAGCCACGTGCCGTAGGAGATCCCGAAGTAGTTCAGCTTCGGGTCGCCGACGGCGGCGCGGATCGCGTCCAGGTCGCGGGCGGCGTCGAGCGTCCCGACGTGGGGCAGCAGCCGCCCCGACGCGGCCTGGCACGCCTTGGCGTAGGACGCGCGCCGCGCCAGGTAGGCGGCCTCCTCGGCGGAGGTGTCGGGGGTGTCGTCCTCGGCGGTGATCTGGTCCATGGTCCGGTCGTCCACGCAGGTGACCGGGGCGCTGCGGCCGACGCCGCGCGGGTCGAAGCCGATCAGGTCGTAGCGGGCGTTGAGGGTCGCGTACTCGGACGCGGCCTGCGCGAGGGTGTCGACACCGTCGCCGCCGGGGCCGCCGAAGTTGAACAGCAGCGAGCCGATCCGGTGGCCGGGGCCCGTCGCCGGGATCTTCAGCAGCGCGAGGTCGATCGTCCCCGAGGAGGGGGCGGCGCGGTCCAGGGGGACTTTCAGGGTCGCGCACCGGTACCGGGACTGCGAGGCGCCGGACTCGGAGGCGGGCAGGCCGGTGCAGCGCTTCCACTCCGGCTTCGGGACGGTGCCGTCCGTCACGGCGGCGGCCCGGAAGGCCGCCGCCCGGCCCGGGCGGTCCGTCCACCCGGAGCCTGAGATCAGTCCGAAAGCGGCCAGCGTCGCCGTACTTGCCGTCGCAATGCCGGGTATGGACCCGATCAAGGTCATTCGTCCCCCTGCTCGTTCGTGGGGGGCCGAACGTGATCTACCCATGGCCTCCTATGCTGATTCCTGATCAAGTTCACAGGCTCCGAACGGAGGCAGGACCCCGGCTCCCCCGGGGCCCCTCCCCCGAAAGTCCGGATGCCGCGTCAGGGTCGTACTACTCAGGTCTGAGACGAAGACCATTCGCGGCGGTGATCTCAAATGGGGGCCGCGAGGCGAAGATAGGTAACATGGCTCATTCCGCCCCCCCAGCAGCGCACCAAGGCCGGTCCGGCGCCGGCCGCGGTGAGCCGCGACGCAGCGCCGCGACGAGGCGGCCCAGGGTGCTCACGGCGCCGCCGGTGTGGCGCGAGCTGCTCCTGCTCGTGCTCTTCTACACGGGCTATACGCTCACGCGCATCGTCCTGGTTCAGGACGGCACCGGCGCGGCGTTCGCGCACGCCTACCAGATCCTGCACGCGGAGAAGCTGCTGGGCCTGGACGTGGAGCTGGGCCTGAACAAGACGCTGATCAACGTGCCGTGGCTGGCCCGCACCGCCAACATGTTCTACGCCACCATGCACTTCATCCTGACGGCGCTGGTCGTCGTCTGGCTGTACCGGTACCGGCCGCGGGAGTACCGCTGGCTGCGCACCGGGATCATGGCGGCGACCGCGCTCGCGCTGATCGGCTTCTGGCTCTACCCCCTCGCGCCGCCGCGGTTCCTGGACAGCGTCGGGTTCGTCGACCCGGTGACCGCGCTGCACTCCTTCGGGCTGTACTCCAGCGACGCGTCCGGCAGCCTCACCAACCAGTACGCGGCGATGCCGTCGATGCACGCCGGCTGGGCGCTGTGGTGCGGGTTCGTGCTGGTCAAGTTCGTCTCGCAGCGCTGGGCGAAGGTCCTCGGGGTGATCTACCCGGCCACCACCGTGTTCGTGATCCTGTCGACCGCCAACCACTACGTGCTGGACGCCGTGGTCGGGATGGCGCTGATCGGCGGGTCGCTCGGGATCGCCTGGCTGGCCTACACCCGCTGCCCGCAACCGGTCATCGACCTGCGGGACCGGGCCGTCCAGCGGATCCGGCACCCGCACGGCGCCCGCCGCGCCGACTCCGCCGCCGGCTCCCGCTGCTGACCCGCCCCCGCCGGGCGCCGGTCAGTCCGCGCCGTAGAAGACCCGATCCACCACGGCGCGGGCGCGGCGGGCGTGCCGGCGGTAGTCCTCCAGCAGGTCGCCCGTCCCCGGGTAGCCGAGGACGCGGGTGACGGCCGTGCGCTCCCGGTGGTGGTCGGTGGGCAGCAGGTCCGACGCCCGGCCCCGCACCAGCATGAGCGAGCCGCGGATCCGGGTGGCCAGGCACCACGCGTCCGTCAGCACCTCCGCGTCGCCGGGGTCGAGCAGCCCGGCCTCCGCCGCCGCCTCCAGCGCCGCGAGGGTCCGGGTGGTGCGCAGCGCCGGGACGTCGTGGGCGTGCCGCATCTGCAGCAGCTGCGCCACCCACTCCACGTCCGACAGGCCGCCCGGTCCGAGCTTGATGTGCAGCCGCCGGTCGACGCCGCGCGGCAGCCGCTCGGACTCCATCCGCGCCTTCAGCCTCCTGATCTGCCGCAGCGCGTCGTCGCCGACGCCGTCCTCCGGCCAGCGGATCGGGTCGATCAGCGCGCGGAACCGCTCGCACAGCCCCGGGTCGCCGATGATCGGGTCGGCGCGCAGCAGCGCCTGCGCCTCCCACGGCTGCGACCAGCGCCGGTAGTACGCCTCGTACGAGGCGAGGGTGCGGACGAGCGGCCCCTGCCGCCCCTCCGGGCGCAGGTTCGGGTCGATCTCCAGCGGCGGGTCGGGCGCGGGCAGCGCGAGCAGCCGGCGCAGCTCCTCGGCGACGGCGTGCGCGGCGCGGCCGGCGGCCCGCTCGTCGGCGCCGGGGCACGGGTCGTGCACGAACATGACGTCGGCGTCGCTGCCGTAGCCGAGCTCGTGGCCGCCGAACCGGCCCATCGCGACCACCGCCATCCGGGTCGGCAGCGGCTCCCGCGCCTCCATCTCGATCTTGCTGACGGCGGCCCGCAGCGCGGCCTCGACCGTGACGGCGGCGATGTCGGTGAGGGCCTCGCCGACCGTCTCCACCTCGGCGAGGCCGAGCAGGTCGGCGACCGACACGCGGAACAGCTCGCGGCGGCGCAGCCCGCGCACGACCGCGACCGCCTCCTCCGCGGGCCCGCCGCCCTCGGCGTGCCGGCGGACCGCGGCGAGCATCTCGGCCCGCAGCGCCTCGAGGGGGCGGGGCGCCAGCCCGTCGGTGGTGCCGAGCAGCGCCACCGCCTCCGGGGCGCGCAGCAGCAGGTCGGTGGCGTACCGGCTGGACCCGAGCACCCACGCCATCCGCTCGGCGACCGTCACCTCGTCGCGCAGCAGCCGCAGGTACCAGGGGGTGGTGCCGAGCGCGTCGCTGACCTGCCGGAACCCCAGCAGCCCGGCGTCCGGGTCGGGGGCGTCGGCGAACCAGCCGAGCATCACCGGCAGCAGCGTCCGCTGGATCGCGGCGCGGCGCGACACGCCCGAGGTGAGCGCCTCGATGTGCCGGAGCGCGCCCGCGGGGTCGGCGTAGCCGAGCGCCTCCAGCCGCGTCCGGGCGGCCTCGGGGGTGAGCCGGGCCTCCTCTCCGGGGAGCCGCGCGACGGCGCGCAGCAGCGGCCGGTAGAACAGCTTCTCGTGGATGCGGCGGACCTCGCGGGCGTGCCGCCGCCACAGCGCGGTGAACTCGCCGACCGGGTCGGTGCGCAGGCCGAGGGCGCGGCCCAGCCGCCGCAGGTCCGCGTCGTCGTCGGGGACGAGGTGGGTGCGGCGCAGGTGGTGCAGCTGGATCAGGTGCTCGACGCGCCGCAGGAACCGGTACGCGGAGGTCAGCGCCGCCGCGTCATCGCGCCCGACGTAGCCGCCCTGGGACAGCTCGGCGAGCGCGTCCAGGGTGTTCGGGCTGCGCAGCGTGTCGTCGGCGCGGCCGTGCACGAGCTGCAGCAGCTGCACCGCGAACTCGACGTCGCGCAGCCCGCCGGGGCCGAGCTTGAGCTGCCGCTCGGAGTCGCCGCTGCGGCGGTCCAGGTCCTTCTCGACGCGGCGCCGCATGTCCTGGACGTCCTGGACGAAGCCCTCGCCCTCGGCGGCCTGCCAGACGATCGGGGTGATCGCCTCCATGTAGCGGGCGCCGAGCCCCGCGTCCCCGGCGACGGGACGGGCCTTCAGCAGCGCCTGGAACTCCCAGGTCTTGGCCCACCGCTCGTAGTAGGCGCGGTGGCTGGCGAGGGTCCGCACCAGCGGGCCGGCCTTGCCCTCGGGACGCAGCGCCGCGTCCACGTCCCAGAGGGCGCCCTCCTCCGTCGAGGCCGAGCAGGCCCGCATCATCGCCGAGGCCAGCCGGGTCGCGGTGCGCAGCGCGGCGTCCTCGTCCTCGCCCTCGCACGCCTCCGCCACGAAGATCACGTCGACGTCGCTGACGTAGTTGAGCTCGCGGCCGCCGCACTTGCCCATGCCGATCACCGCGAGCCGGCAGGCGGCGTGCCCGCCGACCTCGGCGCGGGCGACCGCCAGGCCCGCCTCCAGCGCGGCGGCGGCGAG
>NZ_JBEYYT010000144.1:0-21670 GCF_040645715.1 Spirillospora sp. NPDC046719
GCGGCCGAGACGCCCGGGGCGGCGCCGATGGAGATGTCGCCGGACTGGGTGCGCAGGTCGACCTGTCCGGTGCCGGTGGCTTCGGTGATGCGGATCTCGCCGCGCTGGGTGGTGATGTGGGCGGGGCCGTTGAGGCGGCCGACCTCGACGTCGCCGTCGGTGGCGGTCAGCCGCACGCTCCCGGCCTCGTCGATCTTGATCTGCCGGTAGGCGCCGTCGAAGGCGACCTCGCCCAGGCGGCCCACGCCGCGGAACTCGGTCGCGGCGGCCGTGGCCTGCACCCGCGACCCGGCCGGCAGCTGGATCGTCACCTCGACCGCTCCGGTGGACCCGAAGTACTGGTTGCCGGCCGGGGCCTGGACCCGCAGCCGCCCGTCGGCGAACTCCACGCTCACCTGCTCGGCGGCCTTGGCGTCGCGGTTCTTGCCCGGGTCGGCGGGCCGGACCTGCACGCTGGTGTCGGCGCGGTCGGCGGCGATGACCTGCACCCGGCCGGCCGGGACGTCCAGGGTCGCGGTGATCGGGGCGGGGGTGGCGAAGGTGTTCATCGTCTGCTCCTTGCTGAGGGGGGCCGACCTTGCGACCCGCTTGTTTCTGACAACGCAAACGCTACGTTGCCTTTCCAAGTTCAGCAAGAAGCTTGTTGCACGAAACCACTGTCTTCGCTGGTAGCTCCACGATTATTGTTGCAACAAGCTGAAAAGTAACGCAACGAAACGGACGCTCTTGTTGCAATGAAATGAGAGTGAACGCTATGGTGAGGGCGTCCGAGGAGCATGAAGGAGGCCGTGATGCCGGGAGGCAGGCTCACCCAGCAGGAACGCCAGCAGATCGCGGTCGGGCTGGCCGACGGCCTGGCCTACGCCGAGATCGCCAGACGCCTGGAGCGCCCGACCTCGACGATCACGCGCGAGGTGATGCGCAACGGCGGTCCCGCCGGCTACCGCGCGGACCTGGCCCACCGCGCCACCGAGCGCCGCGCCCACCGCCGCCGGCAGGCCGCGCCCCGGGGGCCGGAGGCGCCCCCGCAGGCCGACGGGCGCGACCCCGAGGCCGTGCGCGAGTTCGAGGAGACGCTCACCACCGTCTTCATGGCCTCGGGCACGCCGAAGATGATGGCCCGGGTCATGGCCTGCCTCTACACCACCGACTCCGGCAGCCTCACCGCGTCCGACCTCGCCGGGCGCCTCCAGGTCAGCCCGGCGTCGGTGTCCAAGTCGATCACGTTCCTGGAAGAGCAGGGCCTCGTCCGCAGGGAGCGCGCCGAGGGGCGCCGCGAGCGCTACATCGTCGACGACGACATCTGGTACCAGTCGCTGGTCGCCAGTGCCCAGGCCCTCGTGCAGGTCATGGAGGCCATGCGGCAGGGCGTCGCCGTCCTCGGGCGCGGCACGCCCGCCGCCGACCGCCTCGAAGGCGGGGCCCGCTTCATCGACTTCGTCAGCGAGAGCCTGCTCCGCGCCGCGGAGCAGGCTCGCGAGGTCCTCCACACCGGTACCGGCGCGGCGCCGGAGGGCGTCGTCGCGGAGCCGAGCCCGGCCGGAGGATGAGCGGCCGCTCCCCGGACATGACGGCGGGACGGAGGCGGCCCCGCCGCTCTCCGTCCCGGTCGCCGCTCCGTTCCGCCGCTTTGCGCGCCGTCGCGGCTACGAGGTGCCGCGGATGAAGTCGGTGACGAGCCTGTTGAACTCGTCCGCGTGCTCGATCATCGCCCAGTGGCCGCACCGGTTCAGCAGCACCAGCCGGCTGTCGGGGATGGCGGCGAGCAGGTGCAGCGAGTTCTCGAACGGCACGACCCGGTCGTCCCGCCCGTGGATGAGAAGCGTCGGGACCTGGATGCCGGGCAGCAGCTCCGGCTTGACCCAGATCGGGAGCGGCGCGCCCTTCGGCAGCCCCTCGACGTAGTTGCGCAGGTGCTCGGGGCGGGCCAGCGCCGCGTCCGAACGGGCCTCGCACAGCTCCGGCGTGGCGAACCGGGCCTTGTCGAAGCACATGATCTCGACGAGCCGGCGCATGTTCTCCGGACTCGCGTCGCGGTACGCCTCGATGAGCACCTTCAGGCCCTCGGACGGCCCGTCGCCCGGGGCGAAGAGGGACGGGATCCGCCCCACCGGCGGGCCCATCGTGACCAGGTGGGTGATCCGGTCCGGGTGCTCCGTGGCGAGCCGGAGCGAGGTCTGCCCGCCCATTGAGTTCCCGACGAACGCGGCCTTGGCGATGCCGAGGGCGTCAAGGAACTGGATCGCCGCGTCCACGTGGTCGAGGCGGTCGACGGTCGCGGCGTCCGACTCGCCCCAGCCGGGCATGTCCACCGCGTACACGTGGAAGTGCCGGGCCAGCGCCTCGATGTTGCCGGAGAAGTTGCTCCAGCCCGTCGCGCCGGGGCCGCTTCCGTGCAGCAGGACGACCGGCTGCCCGTCTCCCGCCTCGTAGTAGTGGAGCTTCCAGTCCCGGGTCTGGACGGTGCGGGCTGCCTCGGCCTGGGTCAGTGCCATCAGAGTGCGTCCTTTCCGGAGGCGCGGGAGAGCAGGCCGGCGACGACCTCGGGCGGCCGGTGCCCCCAGCTGTGGAGCCGGTCCAGCGTCCTGACCTGCCAGGTGTCGTCGTCGACGAGCAGGCCGCCCCAGCCGTACTCGACGCTGAAGCCCGACGGCGTCCGCACGTAGAAGCTGAACATGTGGTCGTTGGGGTGCATGCCGAGGGTCATCTCGAACGGCTGCCCCGCGTCCATGCAGCGGTCGTAGGCCATGCCGACGTCGCGGACGTCGGTGACCTCGATCATGAAGTGGTGGGTGCGCTTCGGGTGCGGCATGTCGCCGAACGCGACGGAGTGGTGGCGGGGGTTGCAGCGCAGGAAGATCAGGTCGGCGACGGCGCCGGGCGCGAGCTCCTCGACGATGCGGTCGGAGATCCGGAAGCCGAGCAGCCCCTCGTAGAACTCCAGGTACGTCTCGCGGGCGACGCCCTTCGACAGCAGCACGTGGTGGCCCGCGCCCCCGGCGCCGGTGACGAACTCGCCGAGCAGCGCGTCGGAGTGGAAGGGCTCGGGGGCGTCGGCGAAGCCGGTGACCAGCTCGACGCGGTTGCCCATCGGGTCCGCGGTCACCGCGATGCGGTCGACGGCGCGGGACGCGGCGAGGTCGGCGTCGCCCTCGGCGACCTCGACGCCGGCGGCCGTCAGCCGTTCGATGAGCGCGTCGAGGGCGGCGCCGTCGGTGACCTCGTAGCCGCTGGCCACCAGGTCGTCGGCCGGTCCGCGCCGTACCAGCCACCGGTGGGCCTTCTGGTCGGTGCGGAGGGCGATGGCGTCGGCGGACTTCCCGGCGAGCTGCATGCCGAGCAGGCTCACGCCGAAGTGCTCCCAGTCGTCGAGGCTGCTCGCCTCGTAGACGACGTACGCCAGTTCCTTGACTCCGGTCATCGGGAGTCCTCCTTGCTCTCAGCGCCGCGGTACGGGCGGCGGGACGGGCCGCGGTGCAGGCCGCGGGACGGGCGGCGGGTCATGCGGGGGCGGCGAGGCCGGAGACGTCGGCGGCCGCCACGAACCGGTCGGGGCGCACCGCGACGGCGCGGACGCCGTACCGCGCCAGCCACGGCAGCAGGACCTCGTCGAGGTCGACCAGTTCCTCGGGTCCCCGCGTGTAGGCGGTCTTCGGGCGGACCGCGACGTAGCGGGCGCCGAGCGCGTCCCAGCGCTCCCGCTCCTCGGCGGTGAGCAGTTCCGCCGGGTCGACGTCCGCGCCGAGCAGCACGAAACCGTCGCCGAGCAGGTCGTCGAGGCGCGCCATCCGACCGGTCGCGTCCCCCGTGACGGGCTGCGGGACCATGCGGCCGACGATGCTCGCGTCCCCGACCGGCCCGCGGATCCAGCCCGCCTCCAGCACCGGCGGCGCGGTCAGCGGCGGCTCGAACGGCGTCACCGTGCCCTCGGGGACCCGGTTCATCTCCTCGATCTCCTCCGGGGTCGCCTCCTGCTTGATGACCCGGCCGAGCCCGACGGCGAGGCCGGTGTAGAACGCGGCGTTCGGCCGCCGCTCGGTCTCGTAGGTGTCGAGCCAGCTCTCGTCGAGCTCGCCGGTGAGGACGCGGGCGAGCTTCCAGCACAGGTTGTGGGCGTCGCGCATGCCGGTCTGCATCCCGGCGCCCGCCCACGGGGGCATGAGGTGGGCGGCGTCCCCGGCGAGGAAGACCCGGCCCGACCGCCAGGTGTCGGCCATCCGGGTGTGGTGGCGGTAGAAGGCCCACTGGTGGATCGAGACGTCGTCGGTGGTGACGCCCAGCGCCTTGAGCAGCGGCCAGACGTCGTCCTCGGACGCGAAGTCGGCCTCGGTCTCGTGCGGCTTGAGCGGGATCTCCCAGCGGTGGTTGCCCGCGGACAGCGCGATGTCGACCACCGGGCGCTGCCGGTCGGACCAGAACGTGAGGAAGTCGCGGTCGGGCCACCAGCGCTTGACGCGGCAGTCGATGACGATCCACTGCACGTCGTTCGTGTCGCCGTCCAGCCGGCTGCCGATCATGCCGCGGGTGGGGCTGCCGCCGCCGTCGGCGCCGATCGCGTAGCGGGCGCGGACGGTGCGCTCCTCGCCCGTCGCGGCGTCCACCGCCGTCACCGTGACGCCGTCGGCGTCCTGCTCCAGCCCGGTCACCTCGGCGCCGTAGCGGACGTCGATCAGGTCGCCGCGGTCCTCGGCGCAGGCGCGCAGCTCGGCCTCCATGGCCGGCTGGTAGATGTTGTAGAACCGGGGCCCGGGGCCGAGCGCGGACGGCGGGTGCTCGACGCGCATGATCTCGGTGCCGTCGTAGGTCACCCAGCGCAGCGCCCGCTGCGGCTCGATCACCTTGGTGATCCGCTCGTCGATGCCGAGGCTCTGGAAGATCCGCATCGTCCAGTCGTTGACGGTGACGGCGCGGGCGCGCGGGTAGATGGCGGCGTCCCGCTCGAACGCGACCACCGGGACGCCGCGCTTCGCGAGGGTCAGGGCGGCGGTCACACCGGTGGGGCCGTAACCGACGATCGCGACGTCGGCGTCGAAATGCTGGCTCATGCGGGCTCCGGGGGCGGCTCTTCCGATCAAGTTTTGGACCGGTCGTTCGGTACAACAGTGGCCACCCTCACATGTGTTCCTCCTGGGTGTCCATGAAATTCCGCTCTGCAGAATCGGCGGCGCGAGGGGACCGGGCGGGGCGTCTATGCTTCGACCCGTGGCGGACGAGACGATCGGGAATCGCCGCGGCCGCAGGTCACGGGAGGAGATCCTCGACGTCGCGGCGCGGATCATGGCGGAGCGCGGCTACGCCGCCACCTCGCTGTCGGTGCTGAGCCGGGAGACCGGCCTGCCGAAGAGCGCGGTGTACCACCACTTCCACTCCAAGGCGGGGCTGCTGTCGGCGGTCATGGCGCGCGGCGCCGAGGACTTCTTCGCGGCGATGCGGCGCGCCCAGGCGGGCGGTCCCGAGGGCGGCACCCCGCGCGAGCGGCTGACGTGGTTCCTGCTGCGCACCGGCGAGGTGTTCCTGGACCGCCCGGAGTTCCTGCGCCTGCACCTGCTCCTCGTCATGAGCGCCGAGGCCGCCGAGGCCGAGGTGGACGGCATCATCGAGCGGGTGCGGCGGGACGGCCGCGCGCACATGAACCGGATGATCGCGCTGTCCTTCGCGCCGGAGGGCGAGGAGATCGCGCAGGCCGTCGCGGACGAGCTCGACTACTTCGGCATCGCCGGGTTCGACGGCGCGTTCGTCGCCCTGCAGGCCGAACCGCACCGCGACCTCGCCGGCCAGATGCGGCTGCTCGCGGAGGCGGTGGCCGCGCTCGGCGAGGCGCGGGCGGCCGCGCTGCGCGCCGCCGCCGCGCCGTCCCCGGCCGAGGAGGGCTGACCGGCGGCGACGGGGGAAGGGTCACCGCCATGGACATCGATCTCAGCGGGCGGACCGCCTTCGTCAGCGGCTCCACCCAGGGCATCGGCCGCGCCATCGCCGCGGGGCTGGCCCGGGCCGGAGCGACCACCATCGTCAACGGCCGGTCGGACGGCAGCGTCAGCACTGCCCTCGACGCTCTGCGCGCCGAGCTGCCGGACGCCGACCTGCGGGGCGTGGCCGCCGACGTCGCCACCGCCGAAGGCGCCGAGGCGGTGCGCGCCCAGGCGCCCGACGTCGACATCCTGGTGAACAACCTCGGCATCTTCGGGGCGCGGCCCGTCCTGGAGGTCGACGACGACGAGTGGCGGCGCTACTTCGAGGTCAACGTCCTGTCGGGGGTGCGGCTCGCCCGCCTCTACCTGCCGGGCATGACCGAGCGGGGCTGGGGGCGCGTGCAGTTCATCGCCAGCGACTCGGCGGTGGCGATCCCCGCGGAGATGGTGCACTACGGCGTCTCGAAGACGGCGCTGCTGGCCGTCTCGCGCGGCTACGCGAAGGCCGTCGCGGGGACGGGCGTCACCGTCAACACCGTCTTGGCCGGGCCGACCCACACCGGCGGCGTGGAGGACTTCGTCGCCGAGATGGTCGGGGACGGCCTGCCCTGGGACGAGGCGCAGCGCCGCTTCATGGCCGAGCACCGCCCGAACTCGCTGCTCCAGCGGCTCATCGAGCCCGAGGAGATCGCCAACATGGTCGTCTACCTCAGCTCGCCGCACGCCTCGGCCACCACCGGCGGGGCGGTCCGCGTCGACGGCGGCTACGTCGACGCGATCCTGCCCTAGCGGAGCGCCGCCCGGTCCGGCGAGCACCGGCCCGGCGAGCACCGGCGGCCCGGCTAGGGGATCATGACGACCTTCCCGGTGGCCTGGTCGTTCTCCATGTGGCGGTGGGCCGCGACGACGTCCGCCAAGGCGAAGACCCGGTCGATGTTCGGCCGGTAGACGCCCGCCTCGACCTGCCGGACGATCCTCTGCAGCAGCACGGCGCCCGCCTCGCCCTTGAGGTCGTCGCTGTGGAAGGCCGTGAGCCTCGTCCCGGAGGGGATCATCGCGACCGGCTGGAAGTCCGGGATGGCCCAGCCGCTGAGCGAGCCCGCCACGCACACCGTCCCGCCGCGGCGGACCAGGCTCAGGGAGTCCACCGCCGTGGCCGCTCCGACGAGGTCGAGGACGCGGTCGGGGCCCTCGGGCCAGATCGCCCGCACGTCGTCCCCCAGCGGACCGCCCGCGTCGACGAGGACGTGCGCGGCGCCGGCGGCGGTCAACGCGTCGATCCTGCCCTTCTGCCGGGTGGTGGCCGCGATCTCCAGCCCGTGCGCGGACGCGATCGACAGGGCCGCCATCCCGACCGACGACGTCCCGCCCCGGACGAGCAGCCGCCCGCCGCCGGGCCCCGCGCCCAGCGCGTCCAGCGCGCCCTGCGCCGTCAGGTACGTCTCGGGCAGCGCGGCCAGGACGTCCCAGGGCAGCGTGGTGGCGACCGGCATCAGCAGCGCGTTCGGCAGCAGCGCGTACTCCGCGTAACCGCCGTCGAACTCCCGCCCCATCTCCCCCATCACCGCCGCGACGGTCGTCCCCTCCGGCAGCGCGGGATCGGTCGACACCGCCACGACCCCCACGCACTCGATGCCGAGCACGCGCGGGAACACCACGTTCGGGGAGTGCCCCTGGCGCGTCCTCAGCTCCGACCGGTTCAGGCCCGCGCCCTCGACCCGCACCAGGCTCCAGCCGTCCCGGACCGCCGGGACCGGCACCTCGCGGACCTCCAGCATCTCCGGCCCACCGGCCCCGAGGCAGACGGCCGCCCGCATCGTCGCGCTCATCGCACATCACCTTTCGACGGAAGGGAGAACCCGCGGCTCATGCGTCCACTGTCGCCGGAGGGCGGTGCGGCCGACCACCGTTAGAATGCCAACCCATGCCCGTTGGCCGCCAAGTTCCCCCGCCCGGTCCGACGTCCCGCCTGTGGCCGTCCGGAGGGGCGCACCTGTGGCCGGCGGGCGGGACGAGCGCGGCGCAGACCCACTCGCGCGGGCACCTGGTGTACGCGGCCCGCGGCGTCCTGTCGGTGCACACGGAACACGGCACCTCGATCGTCCCGGCCAACCGGGCCGCCTGGACGCCCGCCGGGTTCACGCACCACCACCGCGCCCACAGCAGCACCGACATGCGGATCGTCTTCCTGCCGGCGTCCCTGGCCCGGCTCGTCCCCGACCGTCCCGCCGTCTACCTGGTCTCGGACCTGGCCCGGGAGATCCTGCTCGCGCTCACGGGCCCGCGCCGCGAGGACCGCGCCGCGGACGCCCGCGCCCGGCTCCGGCGCGTCCTCGTCGACGAGCTCCGCGAGGCGCCCGAGCAGCCGCTGCAGCTGCCCGAACCGCGCGACGACCGGTTGCGGGCCATCGCCCGGACGCTGCGCGAGGACCCCGCCGACGGCACCTCGCTCGCCGGGCTCGGGCGGCGGATCGGAGCCAGCCCCCGGACCCTCAGCCGCCTGTTCCACGACGAGCTCGGCATGACCTTCTACCAGTGGCGCACGCAGCTGCGCGTCCACCACGCGCTCGTCCTCCTCGCCGACGGCCACGACACGACCCGCGTCGCGCACGCCTGCGGCTGGGCGAACCCCAGCGGCTTCATCGCGGCCTTCGCCGACCTCGTCGGCACGACTCCGGGCCGCTACCGGGCGAGCCCGTGACGGCCCCGCCCGTCAGAAGTGCTGCTCCAGGCGGGCGGCGACCTGGCGGTACCTGCTGACGGGCACCAGGTGCACGCCGTCGAAGGCGCCGCTGTCGCGGATCGCCAGCACGTGCTCGCACGCGGCGTCCACCCCGGCGTCCCGGTCCCGCTCGACCGCCGCGACGAGGTCGTCCGGGATGGCGATGTCGGGGATCGCCGCCGCGAGGTTGCGGGCCATGCCGGTGCTCGCCAGCACCATCACCCCCGCGTACACCGGGACGTCCAGCCGGACGCTGTCCCGCCAGCGCAGCAGCGCGTCCAGCGAGTAGCTGACCTGGACGAACACGAAATCGGCCGCGGACTTCCACGCGGGGACCGGCCGCAGCCCGGACGCGACCCCGGCCCGGAACGGCGCGCGTCCCTCGAACGCCGGGTCGTCCGCCGCGGCCCGCGTCTCCTCGATCATGGCGCGCACGGTCAGCTCGCTCGTCCGCCCGCCGACGGTGGGCTTGTCGCCGTAGACGAACAGGAACCGGTCCACCCCGTACGCCGCGGCCGTGAGCAGGTCGCGGCGGAACCCCAGCAGGTTGCGGTCCCGCGAGTTCAGGCACGCGATCCCGGAGGCGCCCATCGCCTGCACCTCGTGGGCGACCGCCACGCTCGACACCGTCGCCCGCCCGATGTGGTTGTCCGGGATCAGGAACGAGTCGGCGACCGGGCTCAGCACGCCGATCTGGTGCCGCACCCGCGCCAGGTCCGGGCGGACGGGCGGTTCGATCTCACAGATCACTTCGAAGCCATCGGCGACCATCCCCGCACCCTACCGGCGCCGCCCCGACCGAGGGGCTGCGGGCGGGCGGGTGATCGCTTAGCCTGCCGGGGTGGCGCACACATCTGACGCTCTCGCCCTGCCCGCTCCCCTGGCCGAGGTGGTCGAGGTCGGCTTCGAGTGGGACTACGACGAGGAGACCGACGAGGCCAGCGGCTGCGACTTCGAGCCGTTCGACCGGTTCGAGGAGCCCGAGCGGACGGCGTGGTGGTTCCGCCTGTGGACGGGGAACCAGGAGGCCGACGGCGGCGAGTTCCGCTTCTTCGGCAAGACCGGCTGCGGCGACTACACCGGCTTCTGGCTGGTGCGGCCCGGTGCGCCGGTCGCGGAGCAGCCCGTCGTCCACATCGGCTCCGAGGGGGAGCGCGGCGTGCTCGCCCGCGACCTCGGCGACCTGCTCTGGCTCTTCGCCGCCGGGCTGGGGCCCGCCGAGGCGTTCGACGACCCGGAGTCACCGGCGGAGCCGAACGACGCCTTTCGCGCGATCGCCGAGCGGCACGCGCCGGGCCGCCACCGCTCGCCCGCCCGGATCGTCGGGGACGCGCGAGCCGAGTTCCCGCATTTCTCCGATCACATCGACGCCATGTGCCGCTGAACGGCGCGCGTCCCGCCCTGGGTCACGCGTTTTCCGGCGTGGACCGCGGCGGTTTCAGCGGGCCGGGTCCTCGTCGTAGTCGTGGCGGGCCCGGTCGACCTTTTCGAGATTGGCCGACGCCCATTCCGCGAGATGGGCGAAGAGCGGCCCGAGGCTGCGGCCGAGGTCGCTGATCTCGTACTCGACCCGGGGCGGGACCTCGGGGTGGTAGGTGCGCACCACGAGGCCGTCGCGTTCGAGCTGCCGCAGGCGCTGCGTCAGGACCTTCGGGGTGATCGTGGCGATCCGCCGCTGCAGCTCGACGAAGCGCTGCCGGCCGTCCTGGTGGAGCGTCCACAGGATCGGGGTCGTCCACCGGCTGAACACGATGTCGACGACCGGCGCGATCGGGCACGCCTGCTCCGGGTCGGCCGTCGCGGCCGCGGTGCCCCACGTCTTCTCGGCCATGCGGATCCCCTCTGAGGTAGTCACTTTCCTGTAGGTACCTACTATATCCAGGATGTTAGCGTCGTCGGCGTCCACCACGGACCGCTCGTTCGAGCGGGGGAACGGCAGGAGACCGATCATGATCGTTGTTACCGGAGCGACCGGGAACGTCGGCGGCGCGCTGGTGCGGGTGCTCGCGGAGGCGGGCGAGAAGGTGACCGCCACGTCCCGGAACATCACGGAGGCGGACGTCCCCGGCGGCGTCGAGCACGTGAAGGCGGACCTCGTCGACGCCGCGAGCCTGCGCCCGGTGCTCGACGGCGCCGACGCGCTGTTCCTGCAGAGCGGCGGCGCCAGCGCGCACCTGCTGCGGACGGACGAGATCCTCGCCGCGGCCGCGAAGGCCGGCGTCCGCCGGGTGGTGCTGCTGTCCTCGCTGGGCGTGGCGACGCGTCCGGACTCGGCGTCGCACGGGGTCGTCGGGCTGGCGATCGAGGAGGCCGTGCGCGGATCGGGCCTGGACTGGACGATCCTGCGGCCGGGCAACTTCGCGTCCAACAGCTACGCCTGGATCCCGTCGGTGCGCGCCGAGCGGACCGTCATGGCGCCGTTCGGCGACGTGGCGCTGCCGACCGTCGACCCGCGGGACATCGCCGAGGTCGCCGCCGCGGCGCTGCGCGAGGACGGGCACGCCGGGCGGTTCTACGAGCTGACCGGGCCCGTCCCGATCACGCCGCGCGAGCAGGCGGAGGCGATCGGGGCGGTGCTGGGCGAGCCGGTCCGGTTCGCGGAGCTGACCCCCGACGAGGCGCGGGCGCGGATGCTGGACTTCATGCCGCCGGACGTGGCCGAGACGACGCTGGAGGTCCTGGGCTCGCCGACCCCGGCCGAGCAGCGGGTCAGCCCGGACGTCGAGAACGTGCTGAAGCGGGCGCCGCGAACGTACGCGGACTGGGTGCGCGACCACATCGCCGCGTTCCGTTGACCGGCCGAGGGGCGGCCCCGTCCGCGGGACGGACCGCCCCCGGCCGGCCTCAGCACGACCTTGGCCGGCCTCAGCCGACGACCGGCCGCAGCCGACGACCGGGCTCAGGCAGCGGCGGCGCCGAACCATCGGGGCAGGTGGCCGAGCAGGTCCTCTTGGTCGTCGCCGACCCACGCCACGTGGCCGTCCGGCCGCAGCAGAGCCGCGGGCACGTCCAGGCGGTCGTCGACGACGTGGCCGACGCGCGACTCCCATCCCGCGACGGAGAGCAGGCCGGTCCGGTCGAGCAGCAGCCCGCGGCCGTCGCGCATCAGTTCGTAGAGGCGGCCGGGCTTGAGCTCGACGTCCCGCATCCGGCGGCCGACCAGCCCGTGCTCCCCGCCGAGGTCGTACCGGACGCCGGTCGCGATGATCTTCTCGATCAGGTACCGGTTGACCTCCTCGAAGTCCATCAGCTCCGCCATCAGCCGGCGCACCGCCCGCGGTCCGGGCTCGTTGGACATCAGCACCCCCTGCGCGCGGGTGTTGTTCAGCACCTCGGCGGCCACCGGGCGGCGCTCGGCGCCGTAGCTGTCCAGCAGCCCGTCCGGTGCCCAGCCGGCGACCTCCGCCGCCAGCTTCCAGCCGAGGTTGAACGCGTCCTGGACGCCGAGGTTGAGGCCCTGCCCGCCGAGCGGCGGGTGGACGTGCGCCGCGTCCCCCGCCAGCAGGACCCGGCCGTCCCGGTAGCGGTCGGCGAGGCGGGTGGCGTCGGTGAACCGGGACAGCCAGCGCGGCGAGTGGATCCCGAAGTCGGTACCCGCGTACGCCCGCAGCTGCCGCGCGAACTCCTCCAGCGTCGGCGGGACGGTGCGGTCCTCGGTCACACCCGCGGCGGGCACGATGACCCGGAACAGGCCGTTCTCGAGCCGCCCGGCGGCGAAGAACAGCTCGGTCTTGCGGATCTCCGCGACGATGCCGGCGACCGTCTCGGGGTCCGCGGTCGCCTCCATCTCGCCGACCAGCGTCTCCCTGCTCGCGGGCTCGCCGGAGAACCCGATGCCGAGCAGCTTGCGGACCGTGCTGCGGCCGCCGTCGCATCCGACGAGGTAGCGGGCGCGCAGCCGGGTGCCGTCGGCCAGTTCGGCGGTCACCCCGTGGTCGTCCTGGCTCAGCCCGGTCAGCTCGTGTCCGCGCCGGATCTCGGCGCCGGACTCGGCGGCGTGCTCCTCCAGCAGGCGGTCGGTGACGGTCTGCACGATGCCGAGGACGTAGGGGTGCGTGGTGTCCAGGTTCTCGGGCGCCGGCTTGGTGATGCCCGCGAAGAAGCCGCCGAGCGGGTACTTCCGGCCGTGTTCGAGGAACCGGTCCAGCAGGCCGCGCTGGTCCATCACCTCGATGCTGCGGACGTGGATCCCGAGCGCGCGGACGTGCGGGGCCGGCTCGGCGTTCTTCTCCAGGACGAGCACGCGCGCGCCCTGCAGCCGCAGTTCTCCGGCCAGCATCATGCCGGTGGGTCCGCCACCGGCGATGATCACATCGAACATGAATTCAATTCCCCGTTCACCGTGGTGATTTCCGGCCGTTCGACCCGCCGGGTTCAGCCGCGTGGACATGCTGAATTCCCGCTGGTTCCGGCACCGGCCGTAGATTCTGCGCCATGACCCGGGTCTTGCCGCAAGGCCCCCTGTGCGCTATAGATTGATAGTGGCAGGGAGATGTTTTCTCCCTGCTTTTTTCGTCTGCTGAGACGCGCCGCCGTTCCGGTTCCGCGAACGCCCGAAGCGCGTCCTCGACGCCCCTCCTCGACGGCCCCGGAGGCCACCGCCGAACCCCGGCGCGCTTGACGAATAGGTAGACCGGTCTACTATCTCCTCATGGTCAGTACCCAGAGAGACGGCGGCGGGGACAGGTACGCGCTGGTGTTCGGCGCGAGCGGCTTCATCGGGCGCCACCTGGTCCTCGCGCTCGGCCGGGCGGGCGTCCGGGTCGGCACGGCGAACCGGAGCCCGGAGTCCCACCGGCGGCTCGTCCGCTGGCTGGACGAGCACGGGCACGGCGAACCCCCGGCCGACCTGCGCGCCGACTTCGCCGCACCGGCGCTGGTCGAGGACGCCTGCGAAGGCGTCACCGAGGTCTACAACTGCTCCGGCGCCTACCGGTTCGGGATGCGGGCGGACGAGGCGCGCCGCGCGAACGTCGACGGCGTGCGCGCGATCGTCGCGTTCGCGGCGCGGCTGCCGCGCCTGCGCCGCCTGGTGCACGTCTCGGGGTACCGCGTCGGCGGGCAGGACCCGGCCGAGTGGAGCGAGGAGCGGCGGCGGGAGGCCTACCGGGCGCTCGGCGCGTACGAGGCGTCCAAGGCCGAGGCGGACGCCGTGTTCCAGGCGGAGGCGGCGCGGCTGGGCGTCCCGTGGTCGATCGTGAACCCGCCCAGCGTCATCGGTGACAGCGCCACCGGGGAGTCCGACCAGTACCTGGGGCTCGCGTCGACCGTGCGGGACCTCTGGACGGGCTCGCTCGCGGCGGTGCCGGGCAACGCGCGGACGTTCGTCCCGGTGGTCGCGGTCGACTACCTCGCCCGGTTCATGACGCTGCTTCCGGACGACGAGGCCGCCGAGGGCACCGCCTACTGGCCGCTGGACGACGGCACGCCCGCCCTGCCGGACCTCCTCGCGCTCGCCGCCGAGCACTACCGGGTCCGGGCGCCCCGCGCGCGGATCCCGGTGTCCCTGGTCAAGCGCCTGCCCCGGTCGCTCACCAAGGCCGACCCCGAGACGCTGACGTTCCTGTCGGAGGACCGGTACCCGACCGCTTCGGCGTCCGCGTTCGCCGCGCGCCACGGGCTGGCCATGCCGGACACCGCCACGACGATCCGCCGCTGGGCCGACCATCTGGCGGCGCACCGCTTCGGGGAGGCCGGGGGCGGGACGCGGCGGTTCACGGCGCCCGCCGGGGTGCGGACGTTCGAGCTCGGCGAGCCGGACGCCCCGACGGTGATCCTGCCGGGCTTGCCGGTGAACGCCTGCTCCTGGGCTCCGGTGGTCGCGGCGCTGGGCCGCGCCCGCGCCGTCGACCTGCCGGGGCTGGGGATGAGCGCCGGGCACCGCGACGACTGGCCGGCCTGGCTGTCCGCGCTGGTGACCGGGACCGGCGCCCGTCATCTGGTGGGCCATTCCCTCGGCGCGGCCGCCGCCGTCGAGGCCGCGGCCGCCCATCCGGAGGCGGTGGAGCGGCTCACCCTCGTCTCGCCGTTCTTCCTTCAGGCGCGTCCTGCCCGCCTCGCCCGCTGGGCGCCGTCGGCCCGCCTTTATCTGCGGCGTGTGTCGTCCGAGGCGCTGTCCGTGCGGCTCACCGGCACGGCGGCGCACGCG
Organism: Spirillospora sp. NPDC046719; assembly: GCF_040645715.1. NCBI lineage: Bacteria > Bacillati > Actinomycetota > Actinomycetes > Streptosporangiales > Thermomonosporaceae > Spirillospora > Spirillospora sp. NPDC046719. Next base: position 14,780 of record NZ_JBEYYT010000144.1, read on the forward strand.
GCCGCGCTCCAGTCAAGCGCGGCGGACCTCCACCGAGGCTCCGTCGCTGCCACCGCCGCCCGGTACCTCGCCGAGACAGCGGATCCCCGATGGCGTGACGACCTCCGGGCCGGGCTGCGCCGCCATCGCGGGCCCGTGCACGTCATCGTCGGCTCCGAGGACCCGCTCGCCCCCGAGGGGCGGGCCCTGCTGGACGCGCTTCCGCAGGTCACGGTGACGGTCATCGACGGCGCGGGCCATCACCCCCAGCTCACCCATCGGGAGGACGTGATCCGGGCCATCGACGGCGCGTGAGCGGCCGGCCGCCGGCGGCCCCCTTGTCCGTGCCGGGACGCGGCGTCACGATGGCAGATACCGGCCAATCGCTTGTTCGGTACGAGACGCCGATCTAGACATAAGTCTCAAAGTGGGGTGCGAGTCGCGAGGAGTGACCCCGATGGATGATCTGGTGATCAGGAACGCCCGGGTCGTGGACGGCACCGGCGCACCCCCCTACCCCGCCGACGTCGCCGTCACCGGCGACCGCATCACCGCCGTCGGCCCCGGCGCCGGGCCCGGCCGCCGCACGGTCGACGCGGACGGCGCGCTGCTCACCCCCGGGTTCGTGGACATCCACACCCACTACGACGGGCAGGCCACCTGGGACCCGATCCTCGCGCCGTCGTCCTGGCACGGGGTCACCACGGCGGTCATGGGCAACTGCGGCGTCGGGTTCGCGCCCGCCCGGCCCGACCGGCACGCCTGGCTGATCGGGCTGATGGAGGGCGTCGAGGACATCCCCGGCAGCGCGCTCACCGAGGGCATCACCTGGGAGTGGGAGAGCTTCCCGGAGTTCCTCGACGCGCTGGACCGCACGCCCCGCACCATGGACCTCGGCACGCAGGTCCCGCACGGCGCCGTCCGCGCGTACGTGATGGGCGAGCGCGGCGCCCGCAACGAGCCCGCCACCGCCGACGACATCGCCGCGATGAAGGCGATCGTCAAGGAGGGCGTGGCCGCCGGGGCGCTCGGCTTCTCCACCTCCCGCACGCTCGCCCACCGCGCGATCGACGGCGAGCCGGTGCCCGGCACGTACGCGGCCGAGGAGGAGCTGTTCGGGATCGGCGAGGCGCTCCGCGAGCTGGACGCCGGGGTCTACGAGATCGCCCCCGTGGGCGCGGCCGGCGAGGACGTCAACGCCCCGCCGGACGAGGTCCGGTGGATGCGGCGGCTGGCGGAGGCGACCGGCCGCCCGGTGTCGTTCGCGCTCCTCCAGGTCGACGCCGCGCCGGACCTGTGGCGCGAGCTGATGCGGCTGTCCGCCGGCACCGACGCGCGGCTGTACCCGCAGGTGGCGGGGCGGCCGTTCGGGATGCTGATCGGGCTGGAGACGCTGCACGCGTTCGGCGACCATCCGACGTACGTGTCCGAGCTGGCGCTGCTGCCGCTGCCCGAGCGGGTGAGGCGGATGCGCGACCCGGACGTCCGCGCGCGGATCCTCGCCGAGCGCCCGCCGCAGGAGGACCTCCTCGCCGCCATGGTCCGCGGCTGCCTGGACCGGCTGTTCCCGCTGGACGGCGACCGTCCCGACTACGAGCCCGCGCCGGACGAGTCGGTGGCGGCCCGCGCGGCGGCGACCGGCCGCGACCCGCTGGAGATGCTGTACGACCTGCTGCTGGAGGACGACGGCCGCAACCTGCTCCTGCTGCCGCTGCTGAACTACTCCGAGCGCAGCCTCGACCCCGTCCGCGAGATGCTCACCCATCCGCGCGCGGTGCTCGGGCTCGGCGACGGCGGCGCGCACTGCGGCTTCATCTGCGACGCGTCGCTGCCCACGACCATGCTGAGCCACTGGGCGCGGGACCGGCGGCGCGGCGAGAAGCTGCCCCTGGAGCACGTCGTGCGGCTGATGACCCGCGACACGGCCCGCCTGTACGGGCTGGAGGACCGGGGCGTCATCGCCCCGGGCAAGAAGGCCGACCTCAACCTCATCGACTTCGACCGCGTCGCCAACCGCCGCCCGGAGATGCGGTACGACCTGCCCGCGGGCGGGCGGCGGCTGGTGCAGCGGGCCGACGGGTACCTCGCGACGTTCGTCTCCGGAACGCAGGTCTTCGCGGACGGCGAGCACACCGGCGAGCTGCCCGGACGGCTGGTCCGGGGAGCGCGTTCGTGACGCGCCGCTTCAACCTGGCGGACCTCTTCGAGGTGGTCGCCGGCGCCTGCCCGGACCGCACCGCGCTCGTCGCCGGACCCGTCCGGTCGACGTACGCCGAGCTGGACGCCCGCGCGAACCGCGTCGCGCACCATCTCGCCGGCGCGGGCGTGCGGCCGGGCGACCACGTCGGGATCCTCGCCTACAACCGGGCCGAATGGGTCGAGACGATGCTCGGCTGCTTCAAGCTCCGCGCCGCCCCCGTCAACGTCAACTACCGGTACGTCGCGGGCGAGCTGGCGCACCTGCTCGGCGACGCGGGCTGCGTCGCGCTGGTCGCCGAACGGTCCCTGCTCGGCGGCGTCGACCGCGACCGGCTGCCGCGGCTGCGGCACACCGTCGCCATCGACGACGGCTCCCCTGCCGAGGCGGCCGCCGACGCCGAGTACGAGAAGGCGCTGGCCGCCGCGTCCCCGGACGGGGGTTTCGGGCCGCGCTCGCCCGACGACCCCTACCTGCTCTACACCGGCGGCACCACCGGCCTGCCCAAGGGCGTCCTGTGGAGATCGGAGGACCTGTTCTTCGCGGCCCTGGGCGGCGGCGCGTACGGCGGCGGCTCCGTCGTCGCGTCCCCCGAGGAGCTGGCCGGATGCGCGGCGCGGGAGCCGCTGCGCATCCAGGTGCACGCCCCGCTGATGCACGGCGGCGGCCAGTGGATGACGCTGATCGCCCTCACCACGGGCGGGACGGCGATCCTGTGGACCGGGCGGCACTTCGACGCGCGGGCCGCGCTGGAGCTCGCCGCGCGCGAGCGCAGCCAGGTGTTCATGCTGGTCGGCAACGGGATGGCCGGGCCCGTCGCGGACGAGCTGGCCACCGGCGCGCACCCGGACCTGGAGATCTTCGGGTTCGGGTCGGGCGGCGCGCCGCTGTCGTCCGGCGTGAGGGAGCGGCTGCGGGCCGCGCTGCCGGACGTCTACATCTCCGACAACCTCGGCGGCACCGAGACCGGCGCGATGGGCGTCAGCGTCGGCGACGGACGCTTCGCGCTCGCCCCCGGGTTCGCGGTCCTCGGCGACGACCTGCGCCCGGTGCCGCCCGGCGCCGAGGGGCTGGTGGCCCGCACCGGCCACATCCCCCTCGCGTACTGGGGCGACGAGGCGAAGACCGCCGCGACGTTCGTGCGCGACCCGGACGGCAGGCGGTGGGCGCTGCAGGGCGACCACGCGCACGTCGAGGACGACGGCACGGTCACGCTGCTCGGCCGGGGGTCGCTGGTCATCAACACCGGCGGCGAGAAGGTGTTCGCGGAGGAGGTCGAGACGGTCCTGCGCGGCCACCCGTCCGTCGCGGACGCCGTGGTCGTGGGCGCCGCCGACCCGAGGTTCGGCCACCGCGTCGCCGCCGTCGTGACCTGGGCGGACGGAACGCCCGCCGAGGAGGAGGCGCGCACCGGGGAGGAGGCGCTGATCGCGCACTGCCGGGAGCGGCTCGCGGGCTACAAGGTGCCGCGCGTCTACCGCTTCGTGGACGCCGTGCGGCGCACGCCCGTCGGCAAGCCCGACTACGCCTGGGCCCGCACCGTCGTCTCGTCCTGAGCCCGCCCGGGATTCCGGACGCGGCGCCGGTTCAGACGCTGCGCAGGACCGAGACGACGATGCCGAGGATGACGGCGCGGTCGCCGTCGATGACGTCGTACGCGGGGTTGCGGGGTTCGAGGAGGACGTGCCCGCCGCGGCGCCGGTAGACCTTCACGGTGGCCTCGCCGTCGATCATCGCGGCGACGATCTGCCCCGAGTGCGCCTCGGGCTGCTGCCGGACCACGACGGTGTCGCCGTCGCAGATCGCGGCCTCGATCATCGAGTCGCCGCGCACCCGCAGCGCGAAGACGGTGCCGCGCCCGACGAGCTCGCGGGGCAGCGCGAGCACGTCCTCGGCGTGCTGCTCGGCGGTGATGGGCGCGCCGGCGGCGATGTCGCCGACGACCGGGACGGGCACCGCGTCCCCGGCGGGCGCCTCGTCCGCGGCGTCCCGCAGGAAGGACCGCACGTCGATCGGGCGGGCGACGGCGGCGCCCCGCCGCAGGAAGCCCTTGTCCTCCAGGCTGGCGAGATGCCGCGACACCGACGACGATGACCGCAGGCCGACGGCGTCGCCGATCTGCCGCGTGCTCGGCGGGTAGCCGTACCGGACGACCCAGTCCCGGATCGTGGCCAGGATCCGCTGCTGGCGCGGCGGGAGGGCGGAGACGTCCAGGCCCTCGAACGCATGATGATCGTGATAGGCGGCCACCCGCGGAATTGTAGAGGTCCCGCGGCCCCGCGCGGGTGGAGGCGCGGGCGGCGTCGCTCGCCGGGCGGCGGTGAAATGCTCGGCCGCCGCCGGACATGTGGTGGTCGTCCGGTCCGCACGGCGAGAGGAAACCCACGTGTCCGCCACCTCGGAACCACCCCCGCCCGACGAACGGCGGCGCCGCTTCGAGCACGTCTACGCGGCCCACCGCGCCGGGATCCTCGGCTACGCGCTGCGCCGCACGGCCGATCCGCAGGACGCGGCGGACGTGCTCGCCGAGACGTTCCTGGTCGCCTGGCGGCGGCTGGACGACGTGCCGCGCGGCGACGCGGCCCGGCTGTGGCTGTACGGCGTCGCGCGCCGCGTGCTGGCGAACCACCACCGGGGCGAGCGCCGCCGGTCGGCGCTGGTCGGCGACCTGGCGGGGCGGCTGCGCAGCGATCTCGCGGCGCACCGCGTGCCGCCGCCGGACGGGGAGCTCGCCGCGATCGCGGCGGCGTTCGGCGAGCTGTCCGAGGGCGACCGGGAGCTGCTGTCGCTGGTCGGCTGGGAGGGCCTGGACCACGGCGAGATCGCCGCGGTGCTCGGGTGCTCCCGCAACGCGGTGCGGATCCGGCTGCACCGGGCCCGCCGCCGGTTCGCCCGCGCCCTGGACCGGCAGGGGGCCCAGGCCCCGAACGCCCACGCCATGCCCGCAGCGGTCATCAACGGAGAACGCGCATGAACCACGACATCGACCCGCTCATCGGCCGCCTCGCCCCCGTCACCGACGCCCGCGCCGCCGAGCTGCTCACCGACGAGACGGCCGCCGACCTGGCCGGACGCATCCTCGCCGCGCCCGCCGAAGCCGCCGGCCCCACCGCCGCGGACCCGGTCCCCGCCAAGCCCCGGGCGCGCCGGCGGCTCGCCATCGGGCTTCCGCTGCTGGCCACCGGAGTCGCCGCGGCGGCGGTCGCCGCGACGCTCGTCACGCAGTCCGGGGGCTCCGGCGATCCCGGGCGCGACCCCGTACGGCCCGCGCCGCCCACGAGCTCGCACGGGCGGGTGCAGCTGGCCGCCGCGCTCAGCTTCACCCGCAAGGGCGGCTACATCGACGTGCGGATCCGCGACCCCTACGCCGACCCCGCGCGCTACAAGCAGGAGTTCGCCGCGCACGGCCTGCACGTCGGCCTGAGCCTGGTGCCCGTCTCGCCCTCGATCGTGGGCACCGTCGTGATGGAGGACACCAGCGAGGGGACGCGCCCCGGCGACGTCACCGAGATCCGCGTCAAGGGCGCCTGCGAGGTCGCGAGCGGCGGGGACGACTGCACGGTGGGGGTGCGGATCCGGAAGGGCTACACGGGAACCGCCACGATCGTCTTCGGGCGCGCGGCCCGGCACGGCGAGCAGTACCAGAGCACCGCCCAGGCGACCGCGCGCGGCGAGGCCATGCACGGGATGGCGTACCGGGGGCGGCACCTGTCGGAGGTGCTGGCCGCGCTGGCGAAGCGGAAGGTCACCGTCCCCGAGTACCGGGTGATGGTGGGCAACGACAGCCAGGTTCGCTACCCGGGGCAGGTTCCGGGGAACTGGTACGTGCACGACGCCGTCCCGTGGGCGGACGGCCAGGTGATGCTCTTCGTCGGCCCCAAGCCGACCGAGGACCTGGAATCGGGCGCGCCGCCGGCGGCGTCGCCGACGCCGACCGCCGCCCCCGGCTCGCCGTCCGCGCCCTGACCGCGGGCCGTTCCGTGACCCGCGAGGGCCGGGCGGTTCGGGCGGGGACCACGCCCGTCGGCCGGCCCGCCTGAACGGGCGACATGACAAAGCGCAGGCTCGTCGCCGATGTGGCGGCGAGCCCGCGCGGTCGTTGCCGGCCGGAGCGGCGCCTGGATCAGGCGTCCTGCCCGGTGCCGGTCTCGGCGTTTTCCTCGGTGCTGGTCACGGCCGGCTGCCCGCCGACGGTGACGGCGACGCGGCGCGGCGAGGTCTCGGCGAACGCGCCGGCGACCCGGATCTTCAGCACGCCCGCGTCGTAGTCGGCCGTGACGGCGTCGGCGGTGACGTGCTCGGGCAGCACGAACTCGCGGCGGAACGCGCCGTAGCGCACCTCGCGGCGGCCGCGCTCCCCGGTCCGCTCGTCGCGGCGCTCACCGCGGACGACGAGCCGCCCCGACTCGACCTCGATCGCGACGTCCTTGCCCGCGTCCAGGCCCGGCAGGTCCAGGCTCACGACGGCGTCCTGCCCGTCCCGGACCACCTCGGCGGTCGGGACGAACCCGGCGAACCGCTCGTCGGCGCGGTAGGGGGCGAAGGCGCGCCGGACCAGCGCGTCGAACTCGGTGAAGGGGTCCCGCTGCCACAACGTCAGGCTGCTCATCTCGATCTCCTCGTCTCACTCCTGCGGCTTCTGACTTAGTAAACATGAGTCGGGTAGACTCAATTCCCACCCGAGGAGGAGATCTCACGCGGACGCGAGGCGGCGG
>NZ_JBEYYT010000145.1:0-21647 GCF_040645715.1 Spirillospora sp. NPDC046719
TGGCCTCGGCTCGGCCGGTGCGGCCGGACGCGCCGGCGCCGGACGCATGGGCGGCGGCATGCCCATGGGCCACGGCGGCCACGGCAACGGCAAGGAAGAGGAACGCGAGCGCACCACCTGGCTGTCTGAGGACGACGACGTCTGGGGAGCCGACGATGACACCGCACCTCCGGTGATCGGTTGATCGCCGCAGGACCGACGACGTGAACAGGGCGGACGGGGCCAGACCTCCGTCCGCCCTTTCCGCATCCAGATGGGGAACGACGCAATGCGACGGCTGATCCAATCGGCGGCGGCCACGGCAACGGCTGCAGCCCTCGCGCTCGGCCCGGTGGCCACGGCCCACGCCGCACCGATTCCGCAGAACGAGTGGTGGTTCGACTCGTGGGGGATCAAGACGGATGTCTGGCCCCAGACCAAGGGCGCGGGCGTGACCGTCGCCGTTGTCGACACGGGGGTCAACGCATCCCTGCCCGACCTGAAGCCCGCCGTCGTCTCCGGCACCGACCTGCAGAGCGGCGGGGGAGACGGGCGAACGGACCAGGACACCGACGAGGGCCACGGGACGGCGATGGCGAGCCTCATCGCCTCTCGCGGCACGCATTCGGGCTTTTACGGCATCGCCCCCGAGGCGAAGATCCTGCCGATCTACTCGCCCGGAGTTTCGCCGCCCAGCCTGTCCAAAGCCATCCGCTTCAGCGTCGACCACGGTGCGAAGGTCATCAACTTCTCCGAGGGCGCCAGCGTCGTCAGTGCGAACAATTGCCCGGACGAAGTGCTGCAGGCCCTGAAGTACGCCGATGCCAAGAACGTCGTCGTCGTCGCGTCCGCAGGCAACTCCGGCGACTCCACCAACAATGCCGAGTACCCGGGATCGTGCCCGGGTGTGCTCGCGGTCGGCGCGGTCGACCATCAGGGCAAGCCGTGGGAGCAGACCCAGCGGCAGGACTATGTCACCGTCGCCGCACCAGGCGCGGGCGTCGGCGGCATCGGTAAGACCGGACACGTCTACAACAGCGGCGCCGGGACGAGCCAGGCGTCCGCTCTGACCTCGGGTGCGGTCGCGCTCATCCGCAGCAAGTACCCCCAGATGAAGGCCCGGCGGGTTGTCCAGCTCCTGACCAACACGGCGAAGGACTTCGGAGCACCGGGCAAGGACGACCAGCTCGGTTACGGCGTCGTCAGCATCACCCGGGCGCTGAAGAACGACGTTCCGCAGAACGCGCAGAACCCGGTCTATGCGCGGCTCGACAAGGCCGCGGTGAAGGGCTCCGCCGGGGGCGGTAAGGGCCAGGCGGCGCCGGCGACGAAGGGCGACGGCGGTGATTCCGGCGGCTCGAACGCGCCGCTGGTCATCGGCGGGATCGTGGTCGTCGTCGTGCTGATCGGTGTCGGGCTCTTCGTCGTGATGCGGCGCCGGAAGCCGAGCGGCACGGGCGGACCGTACGAGTCCGGGCCCTTCCCGAACGGGCTGCAGCCGATGAACCAGCCGGGTACGCCTCCGTCCTTCGGTGGGCACACCGGCGGTCAGCCGCTGCCGCCGCAGGGCGGGCAGCAGTTCCAGGCGCCGCCGCAGGGGCGGCCGAACCCGAACCTGGCGCCGCCTCAGAGCGGCCCCGGCATGGCGCCTCCCGCGCCGCAGGGGCGGCCCAATCCGAACCTCGCGCCGCCTCCCGAGTGATCGTCGCGGACCCGGGCCGGTCGCCGGCCCGGGTCAGCGGCGCACGCAGGTCTTGCAGGACGACAGGGCCGTGGTGACATCGCGTGCGATGGCCTGGGCGGCCTCGCGCGTCACCGATTCGTCCAGCGGGACGCCCTTCCGCTGAACCGCGACCCCGTCGCGGTCGAGCGGGTAGGCGGCGCCGTCGAAGTCGACGGTGATGACGGCGTTCTGCGTCCGGACGACCATGCGCGATGTGCCGCTGCGTCCGAGCGCGGTCGTCGTGACCGTGTGATGAAGGAACGCTTCGTCTCCGAGGCCGCGCGTCAGGATCGGGGCCTCGTTGTGGATCGACCCGACGCTGTCGGTGACGGTTCCCTGCTTCGACGTCCGCCAGGCCGACCGGTAGTCGGACTCGGCGTCGGCGAGGCCGGACGCTCCGACGAACAGACGCATCGCGACCCGCAGATGCCGCGAGGTGAGCGTCCTGCCCTTCTCGGCGCTGAGCGGCTCGCGCCAGTCACAGGCCGCGTACTGCTGGTCGCCGGACACTCCGCCGGTGTCGGGCGTCGGCTTCCCCGCCGCAGGCATGTACTTGGACAGGACGGCGGCGGACGGCGACCGGCACGCCTCGGGGAGCGCCGCGAAGTGAATCCGAGGCGCGGGCTTCTCGTCCGACCCGGACGTCCCCCACACCACGGCACCGCCGATCACGACGGCCGCCGCGGCCGCCCCTGCGATCGCGACTCGCGGCCTCGCCTTGGCCCATCCGAGAACAGACCCCCGCGCCGGCCTCTCCGCCCCTGAGTCGCGCTCTGAGCGCTCCGCAACCGGCTCCGGCGCGACGCCCTCCGGCGCCGCTCCATCGTCGTTACCGGCCTCGCGCGACGACCCGTCCAACCCCTGATCGGGAGCCACGAACTCCGGCCGCGAACTTTCCGCCAACGTCCAAGCCCCCAAACCGCAACGAGTCCGTCATCCGTATCGCCGCGAGATTAACACCCAACCGAAGCCTCGCCCGCCGTCCCGGAAGGCAAGGCGCACTTGCTCGGCCCTTGCCCAACCGGTGGCGGGAGGGGTCGCCGGTTCCTCCGTGTCCCGCCGACCGGCTTGGACGGCGCTCAATAGGACCGGTCCAAGTCATGATCGAACCGAACAAACTCCGGTTGCGAGTCATCGGACAGGTGAGGAGCTCCCATAGCGATTTCTCGTGATTAACGGCACCGGTGGATGTGAAGGCTGATATCTGCGCTGGTCACGCTGACTCGCGATGCCGTGCGATTGATGAAGCAAGATCGAAGTTGTTCGGGCAACTTGTGACATTGACCCCTATCAACGGAACCCAGCATATTGGGTCCGTCGCAACTCGATGGCTGACCGATGGAGCATGCGTGGGCGACGAAAGAAATCCCCTCGACCGGTTACTGAACACCAGGACACCGAACGCACCCGTGAGCGACGAGGAGGCCCGGGAGCGTCTCGAGACGCTCAATCGGTCGCGTCAGGGCCCCGGGAACGCCGAGCCTCCCGGAGGGCCTGCCGAGGAGGCGAACGCGGCTCCAGCGGCGCCCGCCTCCGGCGGTCCCTCGGTTCCGCGGCGAGAACGGCCTCCCTCCGCCCCGCCGCCGTCGGATCGTCCCTCCCCGCCGCCGGGCCCTTCTGCGACGCGTTCGAGCCCTGGGCTTGCGCCCCAGCTGTGGCAGTTGGACGCGATACTCCAGTACGCGTCCGAGCTGCAGGAGACGCTCGAGAGCATCGATGCGGCCCTGCCCGAGCGCAGCGAGGCCACCGACCAGAGCGGCGCGGTACGGGTCGTTCTCGGAGCCCTGGGGCTGCCGGAGACGTTCCGGGTGGCGACGGACTGGAGTCGGCGGGTCGATCCGCACTCTCTCGGCCATGCGGTCGTCGAGGCTTGCGAGGCGGCGATGCAGCGGCGCATGGCGACCTGGGGCGAGGTCCTGCAGGGCCAAGGGCTGACGGAGCGGATGGAGAGGATCGACCGGCTGGAGGCGCAGGCGGGCGCCGCCCCGTCGAACATCCCGGACGACTCACTGCCTCCGGGTCTCCAGCGCAAGACCGCGGTGTACCGGCCGCCGCTCGAAACCCTCGCGGACAAGGCACTCGGCGCCCAGGAGGCCCTCGACGCCTTCTTCACGTCCGGTGACGGGCGGCCGCCACCGGAGCCGCAGGGAACCGGACGGGCCCGCAACCGTGCACTGAGCCTCACCGTGACCGCATCCGGCGCGGTGACCTGCGAGGTCTCTCCGGAGTGGGCCGAGCGCCGCTCCGGGTCCCAGATCGCGGACGCGCTCAACACCGTGCTGGGCGACGCCCGCCGGGACCTCGCGCGGGCAGCGGAGTCGAAGCCGCCCGGGGTCCCGGGCGTGGACGTCGGCGAGTTGACCGCGATGCTCGCGGACGCCAGTGCGGTCACCTTCAGGCGGCCACGGAAGCGGTAGAGAGCGACAGAGGAGGACGACGCGTATGGCACCCCCGGAGACCGAATACAGCAAGAAGGGCCTGTTGTCCGAGGCCCACATGTGGGACGAGCAGGCGACCGTGCTGGAGAAATTCAACAAGGACGCCGCCGCCATGACGATCGACGCCGACGGCGGGAACGCGTTCCGTGACTGCGTCGAGCTGTACCGGAAGAACCAGCAGGAGTTCGTCCGGTACACCTCCCAGGGCGTCAAGGTCCTTGAAGAGATCACCGGCGCGTTGGCGGACGCGGCGCGCACCTACGACGCGACGGAAGAAGAGATCAAGGCCGCCATCAAGCACGTCCACGGACGCGGGCACGCCCCCATCTAGGAGTCGGCGACATGGGAATCAGCGCGGCGACGTTCGAGCACGCGATCACCAGGACGGAACAGCAGCTGGAAAAGCTCGGCCCGGCCATGGAGCGCCTTCGGCAGCTGGTCAACAAGCAGCTGTCCAAACTGATCTGGCCGACGGGGGAGGTGGTGAAATGGGCGTGGAACAAGCTCGTCGGCCTCGTTCAGAAGTTCAACTCCATGGTCGTGGAGATGCTGAAGAACGCCAACGTGCCCTTCATCTTCGACCGGTACGAGGACACATGGCTGAAGATCGGCGGCGACTCCGGTGACTCCGCCTCCACCATGCAGAAGGAGGTGAACGACAACGGCAAGCGGGTGTGGGGCGGCCTGGCGGGCGGCGCCTACCAGGAAGGGGTGAAGGAGCAGCCGATCGCCATGGACGCGATCGGCGACAAGGCGAACAACATCTCGAGCGCATGCACGGACATTCGCAACGCCGGCTACGGCTTCTACATCGGCATGGCGGCCGCGGTGGCGGGGGCCGTGGCCGCACTCGTCACGATCGAGACCGTCGTCGGGGCGATAGCGGGGGTCGCGGCGGCGATAGTGGCCCTGCTCGCGGGCCTCGCCACGCTGATGCTGGAGACGCACTCGGCCAAGCAGGAACTGTCGGCCAACCTCGGACCCAATCATGCGCTCCCCGGCAACGCCTGGCCGCCCGCCACCACCTCGTGACCGTTCGCCGCTCCCCGAGGGCACAGTGACCAGGGAACGGAGGCGAGGGGACGGATGCCGGCGACGGTGGGCAAGCTCGGAAGGATGATCTTCGGTGCCTGGTTCGTCGGCGCGCTGTATCTCGCGCTCGCGGCGGTCACGGCCGCCGTGGGGATGGGGGGAGGCGGCGATCTGGGCGCTCTCCTCGTCCCCTGGGCGGCCGGGATGCTCCTCGGGGCGTCGGTGTCGTTCGGCGTGGGAGCGAGGATCTCGTCGCTGCGGCGCGCCGTGCGGACCGAGGGACGCGGGAACTGGGGCGCCGCCGAAATCGGAGCGCGGCTGCGCCCGTTGAAGCTGCTCTGGCTCGTGGCGCTCGCCCTCACGGCCGCCGCCGGCTTGGCGGCCCTGGCGACCCACGGTGGTACGGGACGGGCGATGGCCGGGATCGGGACGGTGATGGGGATGGTGATGCAGCTGCAGCCGGGCGCCCTGCTGTGGTCCGCGTCGCGCACCTTCAACGAGTTCGCCCGGGAGGTCGCCGCGGAGACCGGTCGCGGTCGCCCGCCCGGCCCCTACTACCGCCCTTAGGAGCGCGCGATCAGAGGATGCCGCGGAGAGGGTTGGTGGCCAGGTGGTGGAGGTGGGTGGCTATTGGGTGTTGTAGGTGGGGGTCTATGGCCTGGGCGAGGGCGGTCAGTTGGTCGGGTGGGAGGAGGGCGCCTCGGCGGGTCGGGTCGCGCAGCCACATGCGGACGGACGGGCCGCCGGGTTCCTGGACCACCAGGCGGGGGAGGACGCCGCCGCGCCAGGACGTCCACGTGGGCTCGGCGTTCTCCAGGGTGATCCGGGCGGTGGACAGGTCGTAGCGCCTGCGGCCGGGGAGGACGCGGCGGACGAGGACCCGGCCGTCCAGCCAGAACGCGCCCCGGTAGTACTGGACGGACATCAGGGCGACGAGCCCGTCGAGGAGCAGCAGCGGCAGGAGCATGAGCACGCCGATGACCCTCAGTTCGCTGTCGGTGATGAACGCTCCGCAGAGCGCGCCGAGGGCCAGGTTGAGCAGGGCCGTCATCGGGGCCAGGCAGCCCAGCCAGGCGATCCACATCGATCGCGGCGGTCCGATGTTCAGGCGGAGCACGCGTTCTCCCTGGGCGGCGCGGGGCGGGTGTCCGCCCGGAATCCGTTCGTCATGGGCGGTCCTATCACGCGGCGGACCGCGGTGGCGGGAGCGGATATCTTCGGAGCGGTTGGTCGGCGGCGCTGGAAGGTGTGCATCGTGACTCAGGCCGGGTGGTATGCGGACCCGTACGGTGGCGGAGGGCACCGCTGGTGGGACGGGACGAAATGGACCGACCACGTCAACGCGACGCCCGTCCAGCAGGCCCAACCCCAGCCCCAGCAGCCCCAGCCCCAGCAGCCCATGCCCCAGCAGGGCGGCGGGCCGGTGCTGCACAAGACGCGGTACGGGGTCGAGCTGCATGCCGACGCGCACGCGATCACGTGGGACGGGACGACGATCGAGCTGGCGAAGGCCGAGTTCGTCGGGTACACGGCCGTGCAGACGAGGATGCGGGGGCCGCTGAACATCGGCAGCGTCCACACCTCGACCGACTACCACTTCGAGATCGGGTTCTTCCCCGTCAACCAGGCGCCCGCGATCGCGTTCGAGGAGACGGGGCTGCGCGCGAACACGCCGCCGTCCGACTGGCAGTTCCTCGTCGATCTGTCCAGGACGTACGTGGAGCCGCGGTTGCTCCGGCAGTTCCTCGCCGCGATCGAGGCGGGTCAGACCGTGGACGTCGGCAAGGTCCGGATCAACCGGGACGGGTTCGTCGGCGGGAACGTGTCGCGCGGCTGGGACGGCATCGAGGGCGTCAGTTTCGACAAGGGCTGGTACTTCGTCCACGCGCGGGGCGCGGGCAAGCCGATCCTGCGGGTGCCGCAGCAGAACCAGAACGTCATGCTCCTGCCGCGGATCTTCGACGCCCTGAAGCGCTGACGTCCCGGCGTCAGGCGCGGGGGTGGAGCCAGGACGGGGTGTTGTCGGGGGTGCGGGCGAACATCCGCAGGTCTTCGGCGTAGGCGGACGGCGGCGGCGGGGTCTTCCAGCGCGGTTCGGTGTCGTGGTCGTACTCGACCTGGTAGGAGAACGGGAAGGCGAGCTGGAACCGGGCGCTGAACCAGGTCCCGAGGCCGTCGGAGTACATCCCGCGGTGGAGCCGTTCGAACAGCTCGCCGGCGGCGGGCGGCGGCGTCCACGGGCTGGGCATGTGGGTGTCGCAGGTGAGGAGCTGCGCGACGGTCTCGGTGTGGGATCCGAGGGCGTTGTGGTACACGTCGGCCTGCCGCCAGCTCGCGGGGAGCGAGTCGACGAGGACGGTGGTGATCTCTTCGAGGAGGTCCTTCTGCTCGACGGGGCCGAGCGGTTCGGCGGGCGCGGGCGGCAGCGGCGGGCGGCCGGTGCGGGCGCGCAGCCAGTCGGGGATGTTCTCCTCCGCGCGGGGGAAGGCGGCGAGGTCCTGGTCGTAGGCCTCGGCGGGGATGTCCGGCTCCCAGCGCGGGTCGTAGTCGTTGTTGTAGGCGGTGTAGTAGGAGCCGGGCGGGTCGAGCATGACGCGCATGCTCATCCAGGTGCCGCGGTCCTGCCGGTACATGATGGAGCGGAGTTCGGCGGCCATGCCGAGGATGTCGCGGGGCATCTCGACCGGGCGGCCGGTGCCGTCCTGCATCACGACCGCCAGGGCGGCGTCGGAGACGGCGACGGTCATCATGACGCGCAGGTCGATGCGGCGCCAGTCGGGCGGGGCCGCCTGGGCGAGCAGGGTCGCGATGCCGCGGGTCAGTTCCTGGTAGCGGTTCTGGTCGTAGGGCAGCGGTCCGCGGCCGGGAGCCGCGCCGGACGGGCTGGTCATGTCTGCTCCTCGGGCGGTCGGACGGTGGGGCCGGGGTCGCCGCCGGGGCCGGTGATCTCGACGAGGTGGCCGGAGGCGACGAGGTCGGCGATGGAGTGGACCAGGTTATAGCCCATGCCGGTCTCGGGCGGGGGCGTGCCGGAGCCGATGGGGCCGACGTGGAACAGGACGGTGTAGCCGCGCAGGGGCTTCTGGACGCGGTAGACCCGGTAGGTGAGGCCGGTCAGGTTGATGTGCCCGCGGCGTTCCCAGGGGGTGCCGATGTCGAAGACGTACCGGTCGGCCGGGGGATGGTAGGTGTCGACCTCCTTGCCGGCCGGGAGGATCTCGCTGGGCGGTTCCGGTCGCGGTTCGGGCTCGGGCTCCGGTTCCGGGGCCGGGACGGGAAGCCCGGTCCCGGCGAGGGCGCGGTAGATCTCGTGGACGGAGACGAACGCGCCGTGGTCGGGGCGGGGGCCGGGAAAGCAGACGAAGTATCCGCCGGGGCGGTTGGCCATGGGGTCCAGGGCGATGTACGGGCCCGGTCCGGCGGGGCGGACGGCGTCGAAGGCGCGGGCGGCCGGGGAATCGTCTCCCGGTGCGAGGGTCCACGCGTCCTGCCTCTTGCGAAGCGCGCGTTCCCTCTTGAGGACGCCGGTGACGTGCAGGACCTGGCTGTTGATCTCCATGCCGGTGTCGGCCATCACGCCGGCCATGGCGTGGACGGCGGCGGCGCGGGGGTCGGCGAAGGGGCGGACGGCCGAGTCGGGGCCGATGGCGAGCCAGGCGCCGGGGGTGCGGGCGATCGTCCAGCAGCCGTCGGCGACCGTTCCGACGCGGAGGCGGTCGACGCCGGGCACGTAGTCGGCGAGTCGGCGGCGCGCTGCGGTGAAGAGCGCTTCGAGGCCGGAGGGCAGCTGCCGGGTCAGGTCCGTTTCGTCCTGCGGGTTCCGCTGGAGCGTTCGCGGGTCGAAGGCCTGGCCGGCGGCGTGCAGGGCGGCCAGCCGGCCGAGCCATTCCGGAGTCCGGTCGGCGGGGCGGGGGAACCGTTCGAGCTCGGTCGCCGCGTCCGACGGGGCGATCTCGTCCGCCCAGGGGAACTCCTCGGGCGGGTCGGCTTCGACGTCCCATTCGGGTGCACGCGCGCCGCCCCGCAGGGAATAGGTGAGGGACATCCAGGCCCCGTCATCGGGGTGGTAGGTCATCTCCCGATGGCGGCGCAGCAGCTCGGGGATGCCGGTGTGCGCGAGACGCCGTCCCGCCTCGAGGATGCCGCGACCGGAGCGGTCGTCGTCCTGATGGCCGGCGAGACGGACCACTTCGTGGTCGCCGACGGCGCGGTAGGAGAGCCGGGCGTCGTGCCAGTCATCGGGAAGCAGCCGGACGAGCTCGTCGATCATCCTTTGCAGGTGCGCCTCTTCTTCCTCCGGGGTCATGACGCGGTCTCCTCGCGCGGGTCGGGGACCTCGGACAAGGCGCCGTCCCGCAGAAGATCGGCTATGGAATCGACGAGGTGGTAACCCCGGCCGCGATCGGTGGTCCTCTTTCCGCGGGGGACGATGCTGTACTCAAGGGGAAAGGCTGGGTGCACGCGCAGCGGCCGTTCGAGCCGGTAGAAGCGGTGGGGGTGCGCGTCGGCCGAGCCCCACGTCCCGCGTTCGTGGAACGGTGTGCCGAGCTCGTACAGGAAGACCTCGTCGGTGCCGCCATAGGCGTCGAGGACGCGGCCTTCCGGCAGCGTCTCGGCGGCCTCGCCGGGCCCGTCCGGCAATTCGCGGTGGGCGGCCAGCGCGAACGCGCGGTGGACGGTGACGAACGCGCCGCGCTCCGGCGCGCTCTCCCGCCGGAGCGCGAAGTAGCCGCGGTCACGCCCGAGCAGGCGGTCCAGAGCGACGCAGGGCACCTCGGGATCCGGCCTCGGCGCGCCCTCCGACTCCGCTCGCAGCCGCTCGCCGGTCTCGGTGAGGAACCACGGGCCGAGGTCCGTCCGGTCGTCCGGGCCCGGCTCGATGATCCCGGCCAGCTGGAAGATCTTCATGTTGAGGCCGGTGCCGGCCTCGGTGAGCAGGCCGCCGAGGGCGTGGGCGACGGCGGTCCGGGCGGTGCCGTGCGCGGTGACCTCGCGGGGGGCGCCGGCCTCGGTGCGGACGGCCAGCCAGCCGCCGTCGCCGTGCAGGATCGTCCAGCAGCCGTCCTCGACCCGTCCGACGAGGAAGCGGTCGGCGGCGTCGCGGGTCCATTCCCGGAGGAGGCGGCGTGCGCGGTAGAACAGGATCGGGCTATCGGGCGCCAGCCGTGCCACCAGGTCGTGCTCGTTTTGGGGGGTGTGCGGCAGGGCTGGTGCGGTCATCGTCCGGCGGCGGGGTCGGTCGGCCGGCCGATGGCGGCGACGGCTTCGGCGCGGGTCTCCTCATCGATCTCGCCGATGCGGAAGTCGGCGGCGGAGGCGTATCCGACCAGGCGGGGCTCGGGCGGGACGCCGTGGACGCGCAGGTAGTAGTGGACGGCGCCGGGCCAGATCCACACGCCGTTGGTGTGGTAGGTCAGCGGGACCTCGGCGGGGTGCGCGGGGTCGAGGCGGTCGGTGTCGTAGCCGCGCGCCGCCAGCACGATCGGCGCCTCCTGGAGGTAGCGCAGGAGCGGCTCGCGTTCGTGTTCGGGGACCGGCGGGCGGTCGTAGTGCGGCGTGCCGTCGGGGTCGACGGAGTCGAAGACCTGGGCGATGCGCAGCGCGGCGGGCACCGGAGGCGGCGTCCCGTCCCGGCCCTGCTCGCGGAGCTGCTCCTCGAACAGGGGGTGGGTCCGCTTGCTGAGCGAGCGGATCAGCGCCTTCTCCTCGGCCGACGGGGGGCGCCGCTCCTGCTCGGCGGTCTCCTCCAGCCCGGCCATGGTCTCGTAGAGCGCTTTGACCGCGCCCTCACCGAGCCGGTTGCGGGCCCGGAACATCTCCACCGCCGGGATGAACTCCTCGTAGGCGAGCTGTTCGACGTCGGCGTCGTGATTGAAGTCGATCTCGGCGATGTAGCGCATCGCCCGCACGAAGCCGCCGGTCCGCGGGTCGGCCGCGACGCAGTACAGACCGCCGCCCGGCGGCTCCACGAAGACGACCGGCCGTTCGTTGTAGGTGAAGTAGCGCGGATAGGTCTTCCTCACCGACGGCATGGCAGAAACTCTCCGTTAAGACAAGGGTGGCGGTACGGACAGAGCATAGAGGCGGCTTCCCGGCGGCCCTTGGCCGCAGGTCACCGCTCGGCCAAGCGCTTGAGATCGTCCAGGGACGGCGCCTGCTGCTCGGCGGCGTCGGCGGGGACCGTCCCGGACAGGAAGTCCTCGGCCAGCCCGCGGAACGTGCGGATCGCCTGCAGCGCGTCGGTGCCGGCCCGGAAGGCCTTCGCCAGCCTCAGCTCCCACAGGCCGGCCGCGATCTGCCCGGCCTGTCCCGCCGGGACGCGCCGCAGGTACCCGGCCGCATCCCCGGAGGCCGCCGCCCAGACGTATCCGAGGAGGTTCCCGCCCAGCACCACCGGCAGGTACGCCACCGGCCCGGCCGCCTCCTGCGGGTAGGACTCCGGTGCGACGCTGACCAGCGGGCCCCAGCCCTTCGACCGGTCCGCCGGCGTCCCGTCCGGGTACAGGCCGTCCTGGACGAGCGGGCCCGGCGAGCGCGGGGCGTCGGGGTTGAGCCACGCCTCCAGCTCGTACAGGCTCGGCGCCCACTGCTCCTGGGCGTCGGCGGGGACCGAACCGGCCACCGGGTCGTCAGGGGCGCCGCGCAGGCGCCGCACCGCGTCCTGCGCCGACAGGCCCTCGGCATAGGACTGGTCCAGCCGCTGGTTCCACACCGACGAGGCGTCCAGGCTGCGATCGAAGAACTGGAGGTTCCTGATGAACCCGCACACCTTCGGGTTGTCCGCGGCCGCGTACAGGTGGCCCAGCAGATCCGCGCCCGACACCACCGGCAGGTAGAACACCGGCTGGCGGGTGGAGTGCTCGTAACCCTCGTGAGGCGGGGCCGGATCGCCCTGCAGCGGCGGCGCCGGCGGCAGATCGGGCCACTCGTACGGACCGTCCGGGGACGGAGGCGGCGCCGACGGGTCCGGCGGCCATGGCAGGCCGGGGTACCCGCCGGGCGAGCCCGAATGCGGCGGCATGCTCATGACATCTGTTCCTTCCGAGGTCTCCGTCGGTCGCTCCCCTGCACGGAATCAGTCCGGTGGCTCCGCGTCCGCCCATACATCGTAGGTCGGCCTCTCCACCCATTGACCGTTCGGCAGCTGCTTGCGGACCATCCCGGCGAAGGCGACGCCGGTGATCCGGTACCGGACGTTGCGCGGCAGGATCAGCTCCCGCTGGTCCGGATAGTCGCTGCTCCGGCCCATCCACAGCCCGTGCGAGCCCGCGGGGAGCCGCATCCGGATCCGGTACTCGAACGGATCGTTGTCGACGACCGCGGGGTTGCGTCCGAGCGAGGTCGACATGTACGCCGGCTCCTGCTGCCGCGCACCGATCAGCAGCCGCGGATCCCGGTTCCCGAGCGGCAGGCCGTCCTGCGCGATCATGAACGACACGTCGTGCAGGCCGCGGTTCGTCTCGACCGGCTCGGGAAGCGGCTGGCGCAGCGCCTGGTCCAGCTCGCCGATGCGGCGCCAGAACGCCTCCGGCGTCGGGTCGCCGCCCAGGTAGTGCGTCAGGCGGCCGAGCTCCGCGTGCTGGTACCGGAGTTCCGCGAGCTTCCGCTCGGGGTTGGGGTGCGCCATGACGTACTGGACGATCTGCCGCTGGTAGTCGGTCAGATCCGGCCGGTGCAGCATGGCGCGCAGCTCGTGCCCGAACGCCGGCATGCCGCCGTTGTTCAGGTACATGAGGTGCTGCGCGTAGTTCCCCTCGCGCCGTACCTGGTCGAGGAAACCCGCCACGTCCGCGCCGGGGCGCAGGTGGGGGTTCGGCATCGACTGCACCGTGTACTGGTAGATCGCGTGCTGGAGGTGCGGCGGGAGCTGCCGGTACACGTGGGCCAGCCGGTTCTCGCCGTACTGCTCGCCCTCGTGGTCGCCACCGAACCGGCGGACGCCGTCGGTCCCGACGTGGCCCTCCACGGGGGCGTGATGGGCCGCTCCTGGGTGGTGCGCGGCGGGATGCCCGGCCGGGGCGTGCGGGGCGGGGGCGTGCGCGCCGGGGGCATGCGGGGCGGGGGCATGCGGGGCGGGGTGCGGGGCGTGCGGCGCGGGATGCCCGGCCGGGACGCCGCCGGGGTGGCCCGCCGGACGGTCCGCCGGGTGACCGGCCGGGGCCGGGTGAGCGGACGGATGCCCAGCGGGGTTCGCACCGGCGCGGGACGCCGGTGGCGTGCCCGGGTGCGGCGTTGAGGGTGTGCCCGGGTGCGGCGTTGAGTGCGTGCCCGGGTGCGGTGCTGAGGGCGTGCCCGGGTGCGGTGTCGAGGGCGTGCCCGGCGGCGTGGCCCGGTATCCGGTCGGGGCGGCCCCCGCCGGCGGGCGGGCACCGGGAGCCGTGCCGGGATGGGCGCCGGGAGTCATGCCGGGGTGGGCGCCGGGGACGAAGCCCGGCCCCGCGCCGGGGTGGCCGCCCGGCGCCGTACCCGGACGGCCGCCGGGGTTCGCGCCCGGGTGCGTCGGCGGACGGGTGCCTGCGGGAGCGGCCGATCCTGCGGCCGGGGGGACGCCCGGATGGGCTCCGGGCCGCGTCGCAGGGTGATCGTCTGTATGCGAATGGGCACCGGGGACCGCGCCGGGGTGGGCCGGGTAGGCCGCTGGCGAGACGCCCGGCGGGTTCGACGGCGCCGCGTAGCGCGGGTCGGCGTAGCCCGGGGCCGGGCGGCGCGGATCGCCGTGGCTGGGGGCCGGGTGCCTCGGGTCGGCGTACCCGGCGTGAGGCGGGACGGCGTTCGTGCCGCTGCCGGTGGACGGTTCGCCGTCGCGGCGGCGCCGGAACAGCTCCCGCAGACCGCGCGCCTCCGCGTCCCCGCCCGAGGCGTGGTCGACGCCCTCCCGCGGGTGCCCGGGGGCGTACCCGTCCTGGCCGCCGGGCGTGGTGGTGCCGTCCGGATGGTGGACGGTCCAGGAGCCGTCCGGCGGCAGGCCGGGCCGCACCTGACCGTCCGCGCCGGCATGCCCGGACGACGCGTACACGTTGCCGTCGCCGTCCGACCAGGCCAGGCCGTGCGGCGCGATGACCGGGACGCCGAGCCGCTCGGCCAGCCGGGCGGCGAAGTCGCCGTCACCGGTGTGGCAGCCCAGCAGCAGCACCTCGCGGCGGTCCCACGCCGGGTCGTTGGCGATCAGGTCGGCGAGGTCGTCCACGCCGAGCCGGCGCCCGCCGCCGAGCCGCAGCCCGTCCGCGTCGGCGTGCCCGTCGACGACGAACCGCTGCGGGTCCGCCGGGACCCGGCGTGCCAGGTCGCGCATCGCCGGATCGGACGGGTCGTGGAACGAGCGGCCCGCCGGGGTCTCGTCGCTGGCGCGGAACACCTCGTGCAGGTGCGGCGGCAGGTTCTCCGGGATCGGCGCGTCTCCGTGGTCGCCGCGCCCGTCCTCGTCCGCTCGATCCTCGTCCGTGCGGTGCTCGTCCGTGCGGTGCTCGTCCTCGGGGTGCCGCTCGCCGTCGCCGGCGGGCCGGTCCCCGTCCCCGCCGGGCTCCGGCGCCCCGTGCCCGCTCTCGCCGCCCGGTGGGGCCTCATGCGGCCTCGGAAGCCCCGGGCCGGTGCCCGATTCGGTCGCACGATGCCCGGGCGCCGGCGGCTCCCCTTCGTGCGTGCTGCGCAGGTGAGGCGGCAGCGCCTGGTCCAGCGCGTCGCCGAACCGCTCGTTGAGGCGCCGGTTGACCGCCTCGCGGACGGCCAGTTCCTCCGGCGTCAGGTCCGCCTCGCGGTGCCCGAGCGCGGCCCGTTCCTCCGCGACGTTCGGCAGGTCGCGCGACACCTCGTAGAGCGAGTGCTCGTGGTCGGCGACCGCGTCGAACGACTTCAGGTGCAGGCGGGGTTCACCGATGTGGCCGTTCGGCATCCGCACGGTCATCCGGATGTCCCGGTAGCCGCTCGGCTGCGGGCTGCGCAGCCGGTCCTTGATCGACACGATCTCGGCGCCGTGCGCGCGGACGACGCCCTGCACGCGGTCGAGCGCGCGGTAGAGCCCGGAGACGTCGTCGAACTGCACCTTGCCGCCGAGCAGGTCGTTCAGGGTCGACGCGTCGCCGTCGTTCTCGTTGATGATCTTGTCGAGGGCGCGCACCCGGTCCTTCGCGCCCGGACGCATCTTGGCGTCGCCGGGGTCGTCCGCGAGGTCGGTCAGGATGTCGTGCAGCGTGCCCCGCTGCTCCTCGGCCGCACGGTACAGCTCGTCCAGGTAGTCGTTGACGAGCGGGTTGTCCTTCGCCAGCGGGCGTCCCTCGCCCGCCCGCTCCCGCTCGGCGGCGAGCGCCTCGCGGTCGAACCCGGGCTGGCCCGGCGCCTTCGACGTGCCGATCTCGCCGACCACCCGGTCGCTGATCCGGGTCTGCCAGTCCTCGAGCGGGGTCTCCCTGGGCCGTGCCGGACCGCCGTCCAGGACCGCCTCGGGGCCGCGCTCGTTCACCTCCCGGATGGAGTCCTCCAGGATGTGGACGGCCTCCGGGTGCGTCAGCAGGCTGTGCAGCGTCCGGGGACGGGCCAGCAGCGAGTCGTGGAGCGCCTGCTCGGCCCTCGTCAGCGGCGGCGGGCCGCTCCCCTCGATGATCCGCGCCAGCTCCGGATGGTTCGGCAGCCGGGTGCGCAGGTCGTCGTCCAGGAGGTCGCCGAGCCGGTCGCCGCGGTCGTTGACCACGGTGTCCCGCGCCTGGTCCAGCACCTGCCGGAGCTGCTCGTTCTCGTGGACCCGGCGCATCAGGTCCGGGTCGGCCGTGCGGGGGCGCTCGCCCTCCGGCTCGGCCGACCGCGGCCTGGGCGGCGCGTCCGTGCGCGGACCGGGCTCCGGATGCGGCGCGGCGTCGGATCGAGGCGGCGCGTCCGTAAGGCGCGTCCCGCCTTCGCCGGGCGCCGTGCCGTCGCTGGTCGGCGCGTTGCCGGCAGGCCGGTCGGCCGGGGGTGCGTTCTCGGCGGGCCCGTCCGCCGGTGGTGCGCCCTCCGGTCGGGGACCGCTGTCGGCGCGCGTGCCGTTCTCGGTCGAGGGCGGCGACGTCTCCGGACGCGCGCCCTCCGCTGCGGTGGTCGGCTCGGAGGCGGGACGCGTGTTCTCGCCGTGGGCGGGTTCAGTCGGCCGGGACGTGCTCTCCTCGGGCGCACCGGGCGTGACGTCGCGCCGCGGCGCCGTCTCCGTACCCGGGCCGCTCTCCGTACGGGGCGCCGTTCCCTCGCCGTGCGGCGGGGTGCCCTCGGCCGGTCCGCCGCCCTCCGGCCGGGGGCTGCCGACCGCATGCGTTCCGCCGGTGGCCGGAGCGGGCTCCGGGCGCGGCGCGGTGGTCGGCGCCTCCGACTCGTACCAGCCGTAGTGCGAGCGGGCGTCGGGACGCGCGGCCTCGGGAGCCGGCCGGCCATCGCCCGCGTCGGGCCGCCCTTCGGAAGCGCCGGCCGGCGCCTCGGCCTCCGGCGTCGCCGTCGGCTCGGACGTCCGCGTCGGTTCGGGCGTCGCAGTCGGTTCGGGCGTCGCAGTCGGTTCGGGTGACGCCGTTGGTTCGGACGACGGCGTCGGTTCCGGCGCCGGTGCGGGTTCCGTCGATGCCGCCGACTCCGGCGTGGGCGTCGACTCCGGTGCCGCCCCGGTTTCCGGTGCCACCGTCGGCTCCGGTGCGGGGTCGCCGGACGAACCGGCCGGGACCGCAGGCTCTTCCGGCTCGGGGACCGGCCCGCGCACGCGGCGATGCGGCTGGTCCGGCGCCGGCTGGGGATCGCCCGAGGATCCCGGCGTCGCCGGTCCGGAGCCGCTGCCCGGCGGAATGGAGCCCGGCGGGGGAGAACTGCCCCGCAGGGTGGGGTCGACGTTGTGGTAGCTGCGGTAGTGCGTGTACAGCTCGGGTTCCCCGCCGGGCGTGCGCGGAGGGACCGTCTCCGTCCAGCGGACGTGGACGACCTCCGGCGTGACCCGCGGATCGTTCGGCTCGGGGAAGAAGTCGATCCGCTCGATCGTGTGGCCGGCCGCCTGCTGGGAGTAGAGATGGGCCTCGAACGAGTGGCGCCAGCTCTCGCTCGGCGTGAAGTCCGCGCCCTGGTTGCCGCGGTTGGTCCTGCTCTCCTGCGGGAAGTAGTTGATCTTCTCGCCGGGGCCGCGGGCCTCGTGCGGGAAGATGTGGCCGCCGTCGAACTCGCCGCCGTGGTACTCGCCGACCCGCTTGGGCTCGGGGCGTCCCGGAGGGTGGTGGCCGCCGCCGGTGCGGCCGACGTCCGTCTGGACGCTCTCGTTCCGCTGCGACCTGCCCGCGTCGTATTCCGGGCTGCCGCTGGCCACGCGCGCCTGGCCGCGGTCGTTCGTGTGGTAGGCGAACGTGCCCGGCTTGACGCTGCCGTCGCCGAAGTCGCCGGTGCGGGCGCCGTCGGGCGGGTCGAGCCGCGTGTTCTCCCGGGTGTGGAACCGCTCGTGCGGCTCGATCAGGTAATGGGTGTTGGGCTTGGGAACGCCCGCGTCCCTGGCCTTCGCCGGCTTGTCACCGAGTTCGGGGTTGAACCCGTGGCTCTTGTCGCCGTACCAGGTGCGGACGTGCGTGACATTGCCCTTGTCGTCGGTCCAGAAGACGCCGTGGAGCCTGCCCTTCGGGTCACGGACCTCGATCCGCGCGTTCTCGGGCCGCTTCAGGTCGTTCCGGGTGGCGAAGGGCCCTTCCTTCTTGACGTCATAGGGCTCGGGCCACGTGTGGTGGGCGGCGTCGGCCGGCGGATCGAACCGGGTGGCCGACGGCGCGGCGCCCTGGCCGGTGGAGACCTCTTCGCCCTTGAAGATGTGCGGGTTCGCGTAGCCGAGGTCGACCCGGTGCGTGACGCCCAGCTCCGGGCGCGTGAGGTCCACGTTCTCGTTCGGCGGGACGGCGCGGGCGCCGGGCTCGTCCGGCGTGTGGTTCGTGACGTGGGTGACCTGCCGGTCGCCGTTGGTGTAGGCGACGCTGCGCGGGATCCGCGTGTTGTCCGGACCGATCTCGTACACGGTGTAGCGCGCGTTCGGCTGCAGGTCCTCGACGTCCGCGAGCCGCTGATCGGGGGCGAGGTCGATCGACGCCTCGTCGGTGTGCCGCGGCGGATCCCACTCGGCCTGCTGGTGCGGCAGGTTGTTGGGCGGTTCGGCCGCCGGCGCCGCGTCAGGCCGGTCGGGCGGCGGGCCGGAGTCGCCGCCGTCGGAGTCCTCGTCGTTGGAGCGGGTCCGCCGGTGCAGCGGAGTCTCCTCGCCCTCGCCGGGGCGCGTGTGCGTCTCGCCGGGCGCGCGCTCGTCCGGGCGCGGCTCGGTCTCGTTCGAGCGCGGGCGGCCGTCGTCCGGGCGGGGCTCCGCCTCGCCTCCGCGCGGGCGGCCCTCGTCGCGGGGGAGTTCGCCGGCGTCGTGGCGCGGGGGTTCTTCGCCGCGGCCGGGGTCGGTCTCGCGCGGGCGGCCGTCGTCCGCGCGCGGTTCCGTCTCGTCGGAGCGCGGCCGGCCGTCGTCGGGACGAGGCTCGGTCTCGCCGCGCGGGCGGCTGTCGTCGAGGGGAAGCTCGCCGGCGTCGTGCCGGGGAGGCTCCTGGCCTTCGCCGGGAGTGCGCTCGTCCGAGCGCGGGCGGCTGTCGTCGCGGGGGAGTTCGCCGGCGTCGTGGCGCGGGGGCTCTTCGCCGCGGCCGGGGTCGGTCTCGCGCGGGCGGCCGTCGTCCGGGCGCATCTGGCCGTCGCTGTGACGAGGCGTCACTTCGCCCGTGCCCTGGTCGTGCGGCGCGCCGGACGGGTCGGTGGTGCCGTCGCCGGTCCGCGGCGCGCCCTCGGGCCTGCCCCGGTCGGTGCCCGGCGTGCCGTCGTGGGAGACGCGGTTCCCCGGAGCGCCGCCGTCGTTCGCGGACGGGGTGCTCGCGGGCGCCTCGCCGCGGAAGTGGCGGTCCATCACGTCGCCGACGGCGCGGGCGAGGTCGCGCGGGTTCTCGGCGAGGCGGTGCTCGGTGAACGCCTCCGCCATCAGCTCGTGCGGGTTGGTCGCGCCGTACTGCGACAGCGCGTTCTCGATGCGCGACCTCATGGCGGGGTCGTGCGGCTGAGTGGCGTCGTAGGGGACGCCGAGCGCGTCGGAGATCGCCTGGTTGAGCTCGGCCCGCATCACCGGGTCGTTGAGGAGCCGCTGCCCGAGCTGGTGCCCGAACTCGTGCGTGAACACGCCCTCGGTCGTCCCGCCGCCGGGGACGGTGAAGCCGTCCGCCTCCTCGTCGGCGCCCTCCGCGTTGCGCTCCGCGTTGTCGCCGAACGCGTCGTCGTTGATGTAGATGCCCTGGTCGGGGCCGCCGGTCCGGGCGTAGGCGAGGGTGTCGCTCTCGTTGGGCGGCATCGCCGTCGACTCGATGCGGTTGAGCTGCCGCATCGTGCCGGGGTAGTCCGCGGCGAGCTTCCCGAGCGCCCGGTTGATCTCGGCGGCGGCGGCCGGGTCGATCGGGCGGGACGTGAAGTCGACCGCGGGCGCGTCGTCGCCGAGCTGCGAGAGGATCTCGCGCGCCTCGTGCTCGGCGTCCGCCAGGTCGTGGGAGGCGTCGCCGCCGTCGTGGTCGCCGGACGCGTCGTCCGTGCCGTGGTCGTCGCCGCCCTGGTCACCGGTTCCGTCGTCGCCCTGGCCGTCGCGCGGGGCCGTCCCCTCCGGCCGCTCGTGCTCGTCCGGCGTCCCGGCCTGCTGAGGATGCTCCGCTGGTGCGCCGGACTCCGGTTCCTGGCGGCGCGGCGCGTCGCCGGGCTCGCCGTCGCGCGGGGAGGACGCGTCGTCCTCCCGTGAGGGGCCGCCTTCGCCCGATGCGGGCTCGCTGCTCGTCTCGGGCGCGTCGCCGCGCACGACGCCCTGGTCGTCGACGTCCTGGATGGGCCGCTCGGCGGGGTCGCCGGGACCGTCGCCGTCGGTCAGCGGACGCTCGGGCGCCGCCTCCCCACCCTCGTCGCCGGACGGCGCGCGCTCCGGCGCCGGTCCCGCGTCACCTTGTGGGTCACCGGGCCGCACCACGCCCTGGTCATCGAGGTTCTGGATGGGGTGTTCGCCCGGGTCGGCGGGGGCGTTGTCGTCGGTGAGGGGACGCTCGGGCGCCGGGCGTCCGCCCTCGTCGCCGGACGGCGTGTCGGGCGTGGGCTGGGCGTTCTCCGTCCCGGTGGGCGCGTGCTCGGCCGGAGGCGTGGCGCCTTCCTGAGCGGGAGGCGTCTGCTCGTGCGGCGACGGGGCGTTCTCCGTCCCCGCGCCGGACGGCGCCTCGTGGGTCAGCTGCGGGCCGTTCTCGCTCGGCGCGGCCCCGTCACCCGGACGGGACGGCTTCGGAACGCGGCTGCCCGGCTCCTGCGGCGAGCGCGACGTGGTCTCGGGACGTCCCGAGCCGGAGGACGGCGTGGTCGTGCGGACCCGCGTCTCACCGCCACCGCCGGGCGTACCACCGCCGCGCACGGCGGAACCGCCGCCGCCCATGCCGCCCATGCCGCCCATCGGCATCGGCACGCCCGCGATGAGGCCGGGCTGGCCGCTCGACCCGTCGGACCCGCCATGGTCGGGCGCCGCCATCGCGTCGGGCAGGTCGGCGGTCGCCTGGCCGCCGTCCTTCGCGTCGGACGACCCGGCCGTGCTGCTGGGCGGAGCGTCGGCGCCTTCGGGCGCGGACGGGTCGCCGCCGCCGGACGGCGAACCGCCGTCCGACGGGTCGGAGCCGCCGCCGGTCGCCGTGGACCCGCCGCCCTCAGAGGGCGCGGAACCGCCGCCTTCGGGCGCAGAACCGCCGCCGGTGGAGGAGCCGTCGCTGGGCGAGGCCGTGCCGTGGCCGCCGGAAGGCGTGCCGCCGCCTGCGGTCGGCGCCGTGCCGCTACCGGCGGTCGGTGCCGTGCTGTTTCCGCTGGTCGGGGGCGTCGTGTTGCCGCTCGCCGGGGGCGTGGTGGTGCCGCCGGTCGGTGTCGTGCTGGGGGCGTGCTCGCCGCCCGTGGGCGGCGTCGTGCGGCCGCCGGTCGGTGCGTCGTTGCCCGTGGTGGGAGCGCGCTCGCTGCCCGAGGCCGGGGTGTGCTCGCCGCCTGCGGGCGGCGTGGTGTGCTCGGTCGCGGGCTGGGTGGTGTGGCCGCCGGTCGGCGCCTCGCCGTCCGGTGCGGGTGCGTGCTCGGTGGGCGAGGGCGTGGTGTGCTCGCCGGTCGGGGACGGCGTTTCGGTACGGGCCGCCGGGTCCGTGCCGCCGCCGGACGGCGCGGTGTGCTCGTCGCCGGGGGACGTGTGCGGGTCGCCTGGCGCCGCCGTGCCGTCGCCGGGTGAGCGGGACGGGGTCGAGCCGGACGGGGCTTCGTCGCGGCCGCGGCCCGAGCCGCCACCGGACGAGCCGGAGCCCGTGGACGGGCCGCCGCCCGCCGGTGAACCCGGGGTGCCGCCGGGCGCGCCGCCACCAGGACGGGCGCCGGAGGGGCCGCCGCCCGAACCGCCGGAGCCGCCCGAGCCGGAGCCCGAGCCGGAGCCGCTGCCCGTC
>NZ_JBEYYT010000146.1:0-21344 GCF_040645715.1 Spirillospora sp. NPDC046719
AGGCGGCACGGCCGCGGGAGGCGGTGTGGACGCGGATGGAGGCGTGGACGCGGATGGAGGCGTGGACGCGGATGGAGGCGTGGACGCGGGAGGCGGTGTGGCGCGGGAGCGCGACCCGCGCGCCGTCGCGGCGGCGCTGCTGACCGGCGTGTCCATCGCCGCCTACACGCTCCTGGACGGCGTCGGGGTGCGGCACGCGGGCGGATCGCTGTCGTACACGTCGTGGATGTTCGGCATCCAGGCGCCGGTGACGGTCGCGCTCGTGCTGGCCATCCGGGGCCGCGCGACGATCACCCGGCTGGACCGGGCCGCCGCGCTGCGCGGCCTGGCGGGCGGCCTCATCTCGATGGCGGCGTACGGGATCGTGCTGTGGGCGCAGACGCGCGGGACGCTGGCGTCCGTGGCGGCGCTGCGCGAGACCGGGGTGATCTCGGGCGCGGTCATCGGCGCGGTGTTCTTCGCCGAGCGGCTCGGGCCGCGCCGGATCGCGGCGGCCTGCGTGGTCGCGGCGGGCGTGGTCCTCATCACCGCCCACTAGGCGGGCCCGGGGCCGTCCGCCGCACCGGACGGGCGGGCGGGTCTCGCGGCGCGTGCCGGCTCCTGGCAGGGTAGAAGGGATCTTGCAGGGACGCGTGGAGGGGAGGGCCGGTGAACGGTGCGCTGGGCCTCCTCGCGGTGCTGGTGCTGACCGCCGCGACCGGCTACTTCGTCGCGCAGGAGTTCGCGTTCGTCACCGCGGACCGCCCCCTGCTGGACCAGCGGGCGGCGGAGGGCGACCGCGCGGCGCAGCGCGCCGTCCGGGTGATGGAGCGGCTGTCGTTCATGCTGTCGGGCGCGCAGCTCGGCATCACCGTGACCGCGCTGGTGGTGGGCTTCATCGCCAAGCCGGCGCTGGCCGACCTGATCTCGCCGGTGCTGTCCGCGGCGGGGGTGCCGCGCGGCGCGTCCGGCGGCATCGCGGTCGCGCTCGGGTTCGTGCTGGCGACGGTGCTGCAGATGGTGCTGGGCGAGCTGTTCCCGAAGAACCTGGCGCTGGCGCGGGCGGAGGCGATGGCGCGGTGGCTGGCCGGGTCCACGCTGGTGTACCTGACGGTGGCGGCGCCCGTGATCCGGCTGTTCGACGCGGCGGCGAACCGGCTGGTGCGGGCCGTCGGGATCGAGCCGGTCGAGGAGCTGCACCACGGCGCGACGCTGGAGGAGCTCGGGCACATCATCGGCGAGTCGGGCGAGCAGTTCCAGGAGGCGCACGCCGACCTGCTGGAGCGGGCGCTGGTGTTCTCCGAGCGGGACGCCGAGGAGGTCATGGTGCCGCGGGTGGACGTGGTGACGGTCCCCGCGTCGGCCCGCGCGTCGGAGCTGAGCGAGGTCATCACCGCGAGCGGGCACTCCCGCTACCCGGTCGTCGGGGAGCGGGTCGACGACGTGGTCGGCATCGTCGGGCTGGACGAGCTGATCCTGCTCGGCCCGGAGGAGTCGGAGCGGACGCCGGTGGGCGCGATCGCCCGGCCGCCGCTGCTGCTGCCGTCGTCGCTGCCGCTGCCGGACGTGGTGGCGCGGCTGCGCGCCGCCGACGCGCCGGTGGCGTGCGTGGTCGACGAGTACGGCGGCTTCGCGGGGCTGATCACCTGGGAGGACGTCGCGGAGGAGCTGGTCGGGGAGATCGCCGACGAGCACGACCCGGACGAGGACCTGGCGATCCGGCGCGGCGAGTGGTGGACGACCGACGCGGGGCTGCGGGTGGACGAGGTGGCGCACGAGACCGGGATCGCGCTGCCGGAGGGCGACTACGAGACCGTCGCGGGCCTGCTGCTGCGGCGGCTCGGCCGGGTGGCGCGGCCCGGCGACGTGGTGCGGGTGGAGCTGGAGCAGTCCCGGCTGGACGAGCCGCCGCGCACCGCGGTGGTGGAGGTGCTGACGGTGCACCGGCACGTCCCGGAGCTGATCCGGATCCGGACGGTCGTCACGGCGCCCGGCGGGCGGGACGGCGGGGAGCGGTGAACCTGACCCTGGGCGTCCCGGTGACGCTGGCGCTGCTGGCCGGCAACGGGTTCTTCGTCGCGACGGAGTTCGCGCTGGTGGCGGCGAAGCGGCCGCGGCTGGAGCGGGCCGCCGCGCGCGGGAGCCGGGCCGCGGGGGCGGCGGTGGCGGGGATCGGCGAGCTGTCGCTGACGCTCGCGGGCGCGCAGCTCGGCATCACGATGTGCTCGCTGGGGCTGGGCCTGGTGTCCGAGCCGGTGTTCACCGAGGCGCTGGCGCCGCTGTTCCACGCCGCGGGCCTGTCGGGCGGTGTGGCGCACGCGATCGGGTTCGTGATCGCGCTCGGCGTGGTGACGTTCCTGCACATGGTCGTCGGGGAGATGGCGCCGAAGTCGTTCTCGATCGCGGGGCCGGAGCGGTCGGCGACGGTGCTGGCGCCGCCGTTCCGGGCGTTCACGACGGTCGTCCGGCCGGTGCTGGCGGCGCTGAACGGCGCGACGAACCTGCTGCTGCGCGCGGCGGGCGTGCATCCGGGCGAGACGCGGGAGGTGTCGCGGACGCCGGAGCAGCTGCGCAGCATCGCCGAGGACTCGCGGCGGCTCGGGCTGATCGGGCAGCGCGACCTGACCCTGCTGACCGCCGCGCTGGACGCGCCGCGCGCGCCGCTGTCGGGGCTGGTGGTGCCGGTCTCGGAGATCGTGTCGGTGCCGCCGGAGGCGTCGCCGCAGGAGATCGTCGACACCGCGGCGCGCACCGGCCGGGTCCGGATGATGCTGAGCGGCTCCGGCCGGGGGCAGGCGCGGATGGTGCACGTCCGCGACGCCTACCTGGCGCGGGCGCGCGGCCGGGACACCACGGCCGGGGAGCTGGCGCATCCGGTGCCGGCGATGCCGGTGAGCACGCCGGTCGGCGAGGCGGTCGCGACGCTGCGGGCGCGGCACAGCCAGCTCGGCCTGGCGGTCGGCCCGGACGGGCGGGTGGCGGGGCTGGTCAGCCTGGACGACCTGCTCACCACGCTGCTGGAACTCTCCTGACACGGATCGCGCGTCAACATCGGTTGACAGTGCCCAGGATGTCAACCTACATTGACAGGCATGAGCGATGGAGTGACGCTCGCCCAGGAGGCGAGCAGCAGGGACCCGGCGGTCGGCCTGCGGGCCGTCCGCGCGCTGCGCGAGCTGGCCGAGCGGCTGGAGGCGCTGCAGGTGGCCAGCGCCCGGGAGCAGGGCTGGTCCTGGCAGGACATCGCGGTCTGCCTCGGCGTGAGCCGGCAGGCCGTCCACAAGAAGCACGGCGGCGGGCGCCGCCTCCTCAAGAAGGAGCAGTAGGAGATGTTCGAGCGCTTCACCGAGGACGCGCGGCGGGTCGTCGTCCTCGCCCAGGAGGACGCCCGCATGCTGAACCACCACCACATCGGCACCGAACACCTGCTCCTCGCGTTCTGCGCCCACGACAACGCCCTGAGCGGGACGCTGCGGGCGCACGGGCTGGAGCCGTCCGGCCTGCGGGCCCGGGTCGCCCGCCACGGCGACGACCCGCTCGACCCGGATGCCCTGCGCACCCTCGGCATCGACCTGGACGCCGTCCGGGAGGCGACGGAGGAGGTCTTCGGCGAGGGCGCCCTCGACGCCCCGCCCGGGCGCAAGCGCCCGACCGGCCACATCCCGTTCACGCCACAGGCCAAGAAGGCCCTGGAGCTGAGCCTGCGGCACGCGGTGCGGCTCAAGCAGAAGCAGATCCGCAGCGGGCACGTCCTGCTCGGCGTCCTGCACGACGACGACTTCCTGGCGGTGCGGCTCGCGGCCGAGGCGGGCGTCGACGTCCGGGGACTGCGCGCCGACATCACCCGGCTTCTCACCGCCGAGGCGGCCTGACCACCGCGCCGACCGCCGGGCCGACCACCGCGCCGACCACCGTGCGCACCGCCAGGCCGATACCGCGCCCGTCCGCGCGCGAGCGATGATGTGATTTCGTGGGGACATGCCCGCTTTCCTGGACGCCCTCCGCGCCGCCCTCCCCGCCGCCCGGCTCGTCACCGACCCGAACGTGGTCGCCTCCTACGCGCACGACGAGGCGGAGTGGGCACCGCACGGGACGCCCGCCGCGCTCGTCCGCGCCGGGTCCACCGAGGACGTCCGGGCCGTGGTGGCGGCGTGCGCCGAGCACGGCGTCCCGGTCGTCCCGCGCGGCGCCGGCACGGGGCTGTCCGGCGGCGCGAACGCCCTGGACGGGTGCGTGCTGCTGTCGCTGGAGGCGATGAACGAGATCGTCGAGATCGACGCCGCCGAGCGGCTCGCGGTCGTCCAGCCCGGGGTCGTCAACGACGCGCTGCGGCTCGCCGCCGCCGAGCGGGGCCTGTGGTACCCGCCGGACCCGGCCAGCTCGCCGTGGTCCACGATCGGCGGCAACGTGGCGACCAACGCCGGCGGCGTCTGCTGCGTCAAGTACGGCGTGACCCGCGACTACGTGCTGGCCGTGCAGGCCGTGGTCGGGCGCGGCGAGGTGGTGCGGCTGGGCCGCCGCACCGCCAAGGGCGTCGCCGGGTACGACCTGTGCGGGCTGATGGTCGGCTCGGAGGGCACGCTCGGCGTGATCACCGAGATCACCGTGCGGCTGCGCGGCGCCCGCGCCCCCGAGCACACCGTCGTCGGGTACTTCGACACCCTGCGGGAGGCGGGCGAGGCGGTCAGCCGCGTCACCGCCGCCGGGATCGTGCCGAGCGCGCTGGAACTGGTCGACCGGCACTGCCTGGAGGCGGTCGACGCGTGGCGGAACATGGGGCTGTCCGCCGACGCGAACGTCCTGCTCCTCGGCCGCACCGACCTTCCCGGGGAGGCGGGCGAGGCGGAGGCCGACGCGATGGCCGCCCTGTTCAAGGAGGCCGGCGCGACCTGGAGCGCCCGCTCGTCCGACGAGGCGGAGGCCGAGGCGCTGTTCGCCGCGCGGCGGCTCGCCTACCCGGCGCTGGAGCGGCTCGGCCCCGTCCTCACCGAGGACGTCTGCGTCCCGCGCGCGCTCGTCCCGGAGATGCTGGCCCGCATCGAGGCCGCCGCGTCCGACACCGGCACCCACATCGCCAACATCGCGCACGCCGGCGACGGCAACCTGCACCCGCTGATCATCGCGCCGGCGGGCGACGACGACGCGCGGGTGCGGGCCC
Organism: Spirillospora sp. NPDC046719; assembly: GCF_040645715.1. Lineage (NCBI taxonomy): Bacteria > Bacillati > Actinomycetota > Actinomycetes > Streptosporangiales > Thermomonosporaceae > Spirillospora > Spirillospora sp. NPDC046719. The sequence goes on from NZ_JBEYYT010000146.1 coordinate 5,138, forward strand.
AGCGGGCGTTCGACCGGATCGTGGCGGACGCCCTCGACCTCGGCGGCACCGTCACCGGCGAGCACGGCGTCGGCCTGCTCAAGCGGCGCGGCCTGCACGCCGAGCTGGAGCCGGCCGTGATCGCCATGCACCGCGCCGTCAAGGACGCGCTGGACCCGGCGGGCGTCTTCAACCCGGGCAAGGTGTTCGGGACGCCCTGAGCCGGGCGCGGCGCGGGGAGGACGGCGCTCCCCGGCGGGTTCAGCCGCGCGCCGCCTCCCAGCCCTGGACCAGCTCGGCGGTCGCGTCGCCGACCAGCCCGACGGTCAGCCGCCCGTCCTCGCCCTGCTCGATCTGGACCCCGACCGGCCGCAGGTCGGGGACGCGGCCGCTGTAGAACCCGGCGCGCTCCTCCATCCGCTCGTACTCCCCCGGACGCCACCAGTAGAGCTGCGGGCTGATCGGCCGCTCCCCGTTCCCGGCGAGCCGGGCCGCCACCTCCTGCATCGTCTTGAGCGCCAGGACGAGGTGCTGGTCGTCCCCGATCTCGTGCACCGCGACGTACTCCGGCAGCGGGAAGGCGACGAGGGCGCCGAACGGCAGCGGCCCCGGGAAGTGGCGGCGCAGCACGTGCGCGTGGGCGCCGATGTAGCGGTGCTGCTCGCCGATGTGCGCGATCTTCACGCCGTCGACGTCGGTGGCCTGCACGTAGTGCGGTTCGGCCTCGATGGAACGGGCCAGCGCGGCGCCGAACGCCTCGTGCTCGGGCACGTCGCCGAGGTCGGCCCGGTTCAGCGGGACGATCGAGTCGGGCAGGTCGGCGACGACCGTCTCCAGCAGCCCGGGGGCGAGCGGCCGGGTCACCAGCGCGGCCCGCATCCGCTCGTCGAGCGCGCTCTCCGGGTAGAGGCGGACGCGCAGGCTCCCCTCCTCCAGCATGCGCCGCGCGCCTCCGCCGGCGGGCGCGGCGGCGGGCCCGCGCTCGAACGCCTGGACGGCCCGGTCGGCGTACTGCGCGGCGAGCCCGGGCAGGTCGGCGCGCGAGTTGCGGCCGGCGTAGGCCCGCCACTCGGAGATGTCCGCGCGCGCTTGGGAGCCGTCCTTGAACGTGATGGCGACCGTGTTCGGGTCGGGCAGCGAGCATGGGTATCCGCGCCGTGCGAAGGCGTCGATGAGGGCGGCGGCGATGGCGTCGTTCGGGTTCATGGTCATGTACGACCCGTCCCGGGCCGCCGGGGTTCCCGTGATCTCGATCATTTCGCGTAGTAGCGGGTGAGGGCGGCGACGCAGGCTGCCTGCCGGGCCGGGTCGCCGGGGAACCTGCGGCGGCACTCCGGGCCGATCCACGACGGCGCGCCCGGGCGCGCGGTGCGCGGTTTGGACGGCACGTGCGGGCGCGGCGCGGGCCGGGGGCGAGGTTGTGGGCGCGGGGACCTGTGCGGTGGGTGCGCGGAGGACGGGCGGGCGTGCACCGGACCCGCCTGCGCGTGCCCGTCCCCCGACGACCCGCGCGGCGCCGCCGTCCCCGACGGTCCGCCTCCTGGCCGCGCCCCTGGCGGGTCGTCCTGCGTGTTCACCGGGCCGCCGGGCACGGGAGCGGGCACCTCCGGCGCGACTCCCGATCCGGCTCCAGGCAGCGTCGCCGACGGGCCGGGCGGCGATGCCGGTGCGGCCGACGCGGGCGCGGACGGACTCACCGCGTCCGGCCGGAGGCTTCTCGCCGGGGGCTCGCGCCTCGTCCCGTAGCCGATCACGCCGACGATGCCGGCCGCCAGGACGAGGGCGAGCGCGGCGGCCGGGAACGGCGAGCGACCGCGAGAGACCAAGGCGGCGCGGGCGCCGAACAGGCGGGAGCGGAGAGGCGGGCGGGGCGTGGCGCGGGTGTATCCGGCCGGGGGGAGATCGCGGGATTCGGGCACGGTCCGATCGTCACGGTCCGCGCACGGCCGCACACGGAGAATGCCGGAGACCGTTGCCCGCTCGATACAGTCACGGACCCCGCGGCCCCCGGCAGGCGGGTTCACCGCCCGGCGAGCAGCTCCACCACCGGCGCGAACTCCTCGGCGAACGCCGACGAGACCGACACATACGACACGCCCAGTTCGTCGCGCCGTCTGGCGAGCGTCCCGGCCATCTCGCGGGGCGTCCCCGCCAGCATCGCGACGGACCCCGCGGCCGCCATCGCCGCGCCGTCCACGCCCAGCCGAGGGGCGAGCCATCCGGGCACCTCGCCGCCGACGACGTGGACCTGCGTGCAGAGCTCCAGGTCGTCGAACCGCTCCCCCGCCGCGTCCCGGACGATGCCGACGAGCGGCGCCAGCTCCTTGTCGCCGGCCAGCGGCGACACCCCGAACGCGACCGTGCCCGCCCGCCGCGCGGCGAGCTCCAGCATCCGCCGCCGGGACGCGGCGACGAGCACCCGCGGCGGGCGGCCCGTCCCGGCGAACATCCCGGCGGGCGGGCTCGCCACCGCGTCCATGACCGCCTCGACCCGGCGGATGCGCTCGGCGGCCGGACCGTACGGCACCCCGAACAGCTCCGCGTCGGCCTCGCCGCCGGGCCGTCCCGCGCCGATCCCCAGCTCGAAGCGGTCGCCGGTCGCGAAGGCCAGCGAGGCGGCCTGCCAGGCGACCATGGCGGCGGGGCGGGTCGCCGCGGAGAGCACGAACGTGCCGACGCGCAGCGAGGTGGTCGTGCCCGCGGCGGCGGCGAGGGAGGCCACCGGGTCCGCCGTGCCGGTCGTGTCGGGGGTGAGCAGCGTCGCGTATCCGAGGTCCTCGGCGCGGCGGGCGAGCGCGGCCCATGCGGCGCCGTCGCGCGCCCCTCCCGCCATCAGCCCGAACCGGAACCGTCGATCTCCCATGGCCTCCGCCTTCCCGCTCGCGTCCGCCTCTCCATTTGAGTGAGCACTCACTCATTTGTCAAGCCCCGAAAGGCGCGTGAGGCGGGTCCGGGTCGGGCGAGGCCCAGGTCAGGTCAGGTCAGGTCAGGTCAGCGGGACGGTGGTGAAGCGGCGCAGCGACAGCGCCGGGTTCTTCTTCCGCACGGCCGCGACCCGCTCGGGCGACACGTCGGCGGACGCCGTGCCGGTCGTCTCCCCCAGCGCCGCGACGACGACGCCCATCGGGTCGACGATCATGCTGTTGCCCGCGCCGGTCGGGGCGCACTGGTCGGCGGCCGCCACGTAGATCGTGTTCTCGATCGCGCGGGCCCGCACGAGCGTGCGCCAGTGGTCCTCCTTGAGCGGCCCCGGCACCCACTCGGCGGGCAGCGCGAGCACGTCCGCGCCCGCGTCCACGATCCGCCGCGTCACCTCGGGGAACCGGACGTCGTAGCAGGTCTGCATGCCGAACCGCACGCCGTCCACGGTGAACGTCTCCGGGTCGCCGATCGGGCCGGGCCGGACGACCTCCGACTCCTTGTAGCCGAACGCGTCGTACAGGTGCGTCTTGCGGTAGGTCGCGGCGACGGCGCCGTCCGGGCCGATCGCGAGGAGGGTGTTGGAGATCCGGCCGGGGTCGTCGAGCCGCTCGTTCACGCCCGCCACCACGTGCAGGCCGTGCCGGCGCGCCAGCTCACCGAGCCCGGCCGCGAACGGGCCGTCCAGCGGCTCGGCCGTGTCGAGGAAGCGCCGGTCCAGCTTCGGCGCGGTGAACATCGCGAACTCCGGGAACACGACGACCCGCGCGCCGCGCGCCGCCGCCTCCGCGGCGAGCTTGCCGATCGACGCCAGGTTGGCGTCCTTGTCCTCACCCGGCGCGAACTGCGCGACCGCTACCTGCACCATCACTCGGCCCTCCCGTCCCGTCCGGCCGGTTGCCCGCCCGGTCGATCACATGCGGTCCACGGCGGTGACCCGGACGACCGCCGCGCCCTCCTGGTCGGAGCCCGCCAGGTCGACCTCGGCGGAGATGCCCCAGTCGTGGTCGCCCGCCGGGTCGTCGAACACCTGCCGGACCCGCCACAGCGCGTCCTCCGGCACCTCCTCGATCCGCAGCAGCTTCGGCCCGCGCGCGTCCGGGCCGGTGAGCAGCTCGTCGTGGTCGTCGAAGTAGCCGTCCATCGCCTCCCGCCAGGCGTCCTCGCCGAAGTCGGGGTCCATCTCGCCGAGCTCCCGGTACCGCTCCAGCGCCGCCAGCTCCACCCGGCGGAACATCGCGTTGCGGACCAGCACCCGGAACGCCCGCGCGTTCGCGGTCACCTTCGTGACCCGGTCCTCGATCGGCTCGTCCACGTCCTCGTCGGCCGGGTTGGCGAGCTGCTCCCACTCGTCCAGGAGGCTGGAGTCCACCTGCCGCACCAGCTCGCCGAGCCACTCGATCAGGTCGATGAGGTCGTCGGTCTTGATCGACTCGGGGACGGTCTGCTGCAGCGCCTTGTACGCGCCCGACAGGTACCGCAGCACCAGCCCCTCGGCCCTGGCCAGCTCGTAGTACCCGATGTACTCGGTGAACGTCATCGCCCGCTCGTACATGTCCCGCACGACCGACTTCGGCCGCAGCGGATGGTCGCCGACCCACGGGTGCCCGGCCCGGTAGATCTCGTACGCGGCGTCGAGCTCCTCCTCCAGCGGCTTCGGGTGGTCGACGTCCTGGAGCAGCTCCATCCGCTCCTCGTACTCGATCCCCTCCGCCTTCATCTCCTGGACGGCCTCGCCGCGCGCCTTGTTGACCTGCGCGGCGAGGATCTGCCGCGGGTCGTCCAGCGTCGCCTCGATCACCGACAGCACGTCCAGCGCGTACGACGGCGACGCCGGGTCCAGCACCTCGAACGCGGCCAGCGCGAACGTCGACAGCGGCTGGTTGAGCGCGAAGTCCTCCTGCAGGTCCACGGTGATCCGCGCGTACCGGCCGAGGTCGTCGGGCTCCGGCAGCACCTCCACCACCCCGCCGGCCAGCAGCGACCGGTAGATCGCGATGGCCCGGGAGATGTGCCGGCGCTGCGCCGACGGCTCCTCGTGGTTGTCGGTCAGCAGCCGCTTCATCGCCTGGAACGCGTTGCCCGGACGGGCGATCACCGACAGCAGCATCGCGTGCGACACCTGGAACCGGGACCGGAGCATCTCCGGCTCGGCGTCCTGGAGCTTCTTGAAGACCTCCTCGTCCCAGCCGACGAACCCCTCCGGCGGCTTCTTGCGCTGCACCTTCCGCCGCTTCTTCGGGTCGTCGCCCGCCTTGGCGAGGGCCTTCTCGTTCTCCACCACGTGCTCGGGCGCCTGCGCGACGACGAACCCGACGGTGTCGAACCCGGCGCGCCCGGCCCGCCCGGCGATCTGGTGGAACTCCCGCGCCCGCAGCCGCCGCACCCGGTGCCCGTCGTACTTGCTCAGCGCGGTGAACACCACCGTCCTGATCGGGACGTTCACCCCGACGCCCAGCGTGTCCGTCCCGCAGATGACCTTCAGCAGCCCCGCCTGCGCGAGCCGCTCCACCAGCCGCCGGTACTTCGGCAGCATCCCGGCGTGGTGCACCCCGATCCCGTGCCGGACGAACCGGGACAGGTTCCGCCCGAACTTCGTGGTGAACCTGAACCCGCCGATCAGCTCGGCGATCCGCGCCTTCTCCGCCTTCGTGCACACGTTGATGCTCATCAGCGACTGCGCCCGCTCGATCGCGGCCGCCTGCGTGAAGTGCACCAGGTAGATCGGCGCCTTCTGCTCGGCGAGCAGCTCCTCGATCGTCTCGTGCAGCGGCGTCACCCGGTAGTCGTAGATCAGCGGGACGGGCCGCTCCGCCGACGTCACCAGCGCGGTCGGCCGGCCCGTGCGGCGCGTCAGGTCCTTCTGGAAGAACGACACGTCGCCGAGCGTCGCCGACATCAGCAGGAACTGGGTCTGCGGCAGCTCCAGCAGCGGGATCTGCCACGCCCAGCCCCGCTCCGGCTCGGCGTAGAAGTGGAACTCGTCCATCACGACCACGCCGATGTCGGCGTCGGCGCCGTCCCGCAGCGCGATGTTCGCCAGCACCTCGGCGGTGCAGCACACGATCGGCGCGTCCGCGTTCACGCTGGCGTCGCCGGTCATCATCCCGACGTTCTCGCGGCCGAACATCTCGCACAGGTCGAAGAACTTCTCCGACACCAGCGCCTTGATCGGCGCCGTGTAGAACCCGACCTGGTCCTTGCCGAGCGCCGCGAACAGCGCCCCGGCCGCCACCAGGCTCTTGCCGGACCCGGTCGGCGTCGAGAGGATCACGTTCGCGCCTGAGACGACCTCGATGAGCGCCTCCTCCTGCGCGGGGTACAGCGTGATCCCGCGCCCGGACACCCATCGCTCGAACGCCTCGAACAGCGAATCGGGATCGGCGTCGGTACCGGAAGGAAGCTCATCGATCAGACTCACTCCTCCATCCTGCCCCGGATCGCCCACTGCTCGCGTCACCCGCCGCCGCGCGGCCCGTCCGAGCGGTGAGGATGGGCGGCCCGAAAGGGCGGCCCGGCGTCAGACGAGCGTGTGACCGTACTCGGCCGCCAGGGGCTCCAGATCGGGCTCGCCGTAGAGCTCGCGCATCGCCTTGAACGCCGCGACCTTGTCGCCGCCGAACCGCCGCACGTGCACGGCGTAGGACGAGGCGTTGACGAACGCGGGCGGGTCGGTCTTGCTGTGGAACTTGTCCGCGTACATGACGAGCCGCTCCTCGCCCGTCTCGGCCAGGTAGTCGGCGCGGGGCAGGGGCAGGTTCTGACGCTCGACGTCGTCCCTGGTCAGCCCCATCCCGGTGTGGTGCGAGCAGAACCGGCAGAGCGCCTCGGGGAGCCCCTCCTCCGCGAGCACCTCGTGCCCGAGCACCCCGTGCCGGATGTACTGCTTGTGGTCGAGCTCCCCGGTGACGCCGTACAGCCGGTACACGCCGACGTCGTGCAGCAGGCACCCGGCCCGCACGAGCTCCTTGTCGACGTCCAGGCCGCCGGCGTCCATCAGCTGCTCGGCGATCCGGCACACGATCACGCAGTGCGTCCAGACCAGCTCGAAGGCCCCGCGGCCCGGCGCCAGCCGCTCGTGCAACGCCCGAATCTCGCCGTCCTCCGGTATCCGCACGCGCCCGACCCTATCCGGGCTTCCGGCGGCCGGTTAGGGAGCGGACGTTCGGTTAGAACGTGCTGGACGAAACAGCGAGACGAGGAGACGGAGCCATGGCGAAGAAGAAGTACGACCCCGCCGACCGGGGCCCCGGCGCCAGCTCGGGGCACGAGGAGCTGCCGCACGAGCGGATCGTGCCCGGGAACGGGAGCGCCGCGGAGGGCTACGAGTCCAGGGAGGGCAACGGGACCCGGGACGGCAACCCCATCGCGGGCGTGGAGCGGGAGGACGGCGACGCGTGACCGGCCCGGGACCGGGCCCGTCCGGCGCCCGCCGCTGATCGCCGGACGCCGGCCGGGCCCGATGCGCCTCGGGGCGGCCGTCAGGACGTCGGAAGGGGGCGCCCCTGCTCCCCGGCGAGAGCGCCGGTCAGGACGTGACCTCGGTGCGGTCGCCGCCCCAGAGGGTGTGGAAGGAGCCGTCGCGGTCGACACGGCGGTAGGTGTGCGCGCCGAAGAAGTCGCGCTGGCCCTGCGTGAGCGCGGCGGGCAGCCGGTCGGCGCGCAGCGAGTCGTAGTAGGCGAGCGCGGTGGCGAACCCCGGCGCGGGGACGCCGATGCGGGCGGCGGTGGCGACGACGTCGCGCCAGGCGTCCTGGGCGTCGCCGAGGGCCTCGGCGAAGTGGTCGTCGGTGAGCAGCGTCGGCGTGGACGGGTCGGCCTCGTACGCGGCGCGGATCCGGTCGAGGAACCGGGCCCGGATGATGCAGCCGCCGCGCCAGATCGTGGCCATCGCGCCGGAGTCGATGTCCCAGCCGTACTCGGCGCTGCCCGCCTGGATCTCGTGGAAGCCCTGCGCGTAGGCGACGATCTTGGACGCGTACAGCGCCTTCTCGACCTTGTCCGCGAAGCCGGCGTCGCCGACGGTGCCGCGCGCCGGGCCCGGCAGGTTCCGGGACGCCTCGCGCAGGTCCGCGTGGCCCGAGACGGACCGGGCGAACACGGCCTCGGCGATGCCGCCGACGGGGACGCCGAGGTCCAGGGCCGTCTGGACGGTCCAGCGGCCGGTGCCCTTCTGCTCGGCCTGGTCCAGCACCACGTCCACGAACGGCTTCCCGGTCGCGGCGTCGGTGTGCGCGAGCACCTCGGCGGTGATCTCGATCAGGTAGGACTCCAGCCGGCCGGTGTTCCAGGTGCGGAACACCTCGGCGATCTCCGCGGGCGCGAGGCCCGCGGCGTGCCGCAGCAGGTCGTAGGACTCCGCGATCAGCTGCATGTCGGAGTACTCGATGCCGTTGTGCACCATTTTCACGAAATGCCCGGCGCCGTCCGGGCCGACGTGGGTGCAGCAGGGCGTCCCGTCGACCTTCGCGGCGATGTCCTCCAGCAGCGGGCCCAGCGCCTCGTAGGACTCGGCGGAGCCGCCCGGCATGATGCTCGGGCCGTGCAGCGCCCCCTCCTCGCCGCCGGAGATGCCGGTGCCGACGAAGTGGATCCCGCGCTCGCGCAGCGCGGCCTCGCGGCGGCGGGTGTCGGCGAAGTGCGCGTTGCCCCCGTCCACGATCATGTCGCCGGGCTCCAGCAGCGGCGCGAACTCGTCGATCACCGCGTCGGTCGGCGCGCCCGCCTTCACCATGATCACCAGGCGGCGGGGCCGCTCCAGCGACGCGACGAACTGCTCGGCGGTCTCGGCGGGCAGGAAGGTCCCCTCGCCGCCGAACTCCTCCACCAGCGCCTTCGTGCGGGCCGCGGTGCGGTTGTGCACGGCGACGGGATGACCGTGCCGGGCGAGGTTGCGGGCCAGGTTGCGGCCCATCACCGCGAGCCCGGTGACGCCTATACGCGCCGTTTCCATTGGTTCTCTCCTCTTCGTGTGCCACCCTGGCCAAGGGGTTGTACGCCGATCATGATCCCCCCGTTCGAACGCCGGCCCCGCATGTCCTGTTCCGGCACGGGAACGGGAACGGACGTTGAGAGCGATTCCGATCGTGTCATCCAGGGGGTGCGGATGCTGGGACTGCCGGACGCGGCGGCGGCGTGTCTGTTCGATCTCGACGGGGTGCTTACCCGCACCGCGGCCGTGCACGCGGCGGCGTGGAAGGAGATGTTCGACGGCTACCTGCGCGAACGCGCGGACCGGACCGGTGAGCCGTTCGTCCCCTTCGACCCGGTCAAGGACTACGGGACGTACGTCGACGGCAAGAAGCGCGAGGACGGGACGCGCTCGTTCCTGGAGTCGCGCGGCATCACGCTGCCCGAGGGCGACCCGGACGACCCGCCGGAGAACGCCACCGTGCGCGGCCTCGGGAACCGCAAGAACGCCCTGGTCCTGGAACTGATCCGGACCAAGGGCGTGGAGACCTTCGACGGGTCGATCGACTTCGTCCGCGCGGCCCGCGAGGCCGGGCTGCGGACGGCGGTGGTGTCCTCCAGCGCCAACACCGTGCAGGTGCTGCGCTCGGTCGGGATCACCGACCTGTTCGACGCCCGGGTGGACGGCGTCGTCGCGGCGCGGCGGAACCTGCCCGGCAAGCCCGCGCCCGACATGTTCCTCGCGGGGGCGAAGGAGCTGGACGTGCCCGCGAGCCGGGCCGTGGTGTTCGAGGACGCGCTCGCCGGCGTGGAGGCCGGCCGGGCGGGCGGGTTCGCGTACGTGGTGGGCGTCAACCGGGTCGACGGCGACCACGCGAAGGAGCTCGCCGCGCACGGCGCCGACGTGGTGGTGAACGACCTGTCCGAGCTGCTGGAGGACAAGTGACGGACCCGGAGGGACAGACCAGCGTCGACCGGCCCGTGTTCACCGTGGAGCCCTGGTGCGTCCGCGAACCGGAGCTGCGGCTGGACCGGCTGGCGCAGAGCGAGTCGGTGTTCGCGCTGTCGAACGGCCATCTCGGCCTGCGCGGCAACCTCGACGAGGGGGAGCCGCACGGCCTGCCGGGCACCTACCTCAACTCCTTCTACGAGCAGCGGCCGCTACCGCAGGCGGAGACCGCCTACGGCTACCCCGAGTCGGGGCAGACGGTCATCAACGTCACCAACGGCAAGGTGATCCGGCTGCTGGTGGACGACGAGCCGCTGGACGTGCGGTACGGGCGCGTCCACCACCACGAGCGCGTCCTGGACATGCAGGCCGGGACGCTGACACGGCACGTGGAGTGGACGTCGCCCGCCGACCAGCGCATCCGGGTGACCTCCACGCGGCTGGTGTCGCTGACGCAGCGCGCGGTCGCGGCGATCTGCTACGACGTGGAGCCGGTCCACCAGTCCATGCGGGTCGTCGCGCAGTCGGAGCTGGTCGCCAACGAGGCGCTGCCGGACGGCGACAAGGACCCGCGCGCGTCGGCGATCCTCGACCATCCGCTGATCAGCGAGGAGCACGTCGCCAACGGCACGAAGGTGCTCCTGCTGCACCGGACGCGGCAGAGCGGGCTGCGGATGGCGGCGGGCATGTCGCACCACATCGAGGGCCCCGAGTCGATGGCGATCGAGACGGAGAGCTCGCCGGACGTGGGCCGGCTGACGGTCGCGACGCGGCTGGAGCCGGGGCAGCGGCTGCGGATCATCAAGTACCTGGCGTACGGGTGGTCGAGCCAGCGGTCCCGGCCGGCGCTGCACGACCAGGTGGTCGGGGCGCTGGCGGGCGCGCGGCAGACCGGCTGGGAGGGGCTGCTGGCCGAGCAGCGGCACTTCCTGGACGACTTCTGGTGCGGCGCGGACGTGGAGGTCGACGGCGACGCCGAGATCCAGCAGGCGGTCCGGTTCGGGCTGTTCCACACCCTGCAGGCCGGCGCGCGCGCGGAACGGCGCATGATCCCGGCGAAGGGCCTGACGGGCCCGGGCTACGACGGGCACACGTTCTGGGACACCGAGACGTTCGTGATGCCGGTGCTGACCTACACCGCGCCGGACGCCGCCGCCGACGCGCTCGCCTGGCGGCACATGACGCTGCCGCTGGCGTGCGAGCGGGCCGCCCAGCTCGGGCTGACCGGCGCCGCGTTCCCGTGGCGGACGATCCGCGGCCACGAGTGCTCCGGCTACTGGCCCGCCGGGACCGCGGCGTTCCACATCAACGCCGACATCGCCGACGCCGTCGTCCGGTACGTGGACGCCACCCAGGACGAGCGGTTCGAGCGGGAGATCGGGCTGGAGATCCTGGTCCAGACGGCGCGGCTGTGGCGCAGCCTCGGCCACCACGACGTCGGCGGGGTGTTCCGCATCGACGGCGTCACCGGCCCGGACGAGTACAGCGCGGTCGTGGACAACAACGTCTACACCAACCTCATGGCCCGCCGGAACCTGCTGGAGGCGGCGGAGACGGCGATGCGCCATCCCGACATGTGCGACCGGCTCGGCGTGGACGCCGAGGAGGCCGCGTCGTGGCGGGACGCGGCGTCGGCGATGGTGATCCCCTACGACGAGCGGCTGGGCGTCCACCCGCAGAGCGAGAACTTCACCAACCACGCGCGCTGGGACTTCGCGGCGACCAAGCCGGACCACTACCCGCTGCTGCTGAACTACCCCTACTTCGACCTGTACCGCAAGCAGGTCGTGAAGCAGGCGGACCTGGTCCTGGCTCTGCACCTGTGCGGGGAGGAGTTCACCGACGAGCAGAAGGCCCGGAACTTCGAGTACTACGAGAGCCTGACGGTGCGCGACTCGTCGCTGTCGGCGCAGACGCAGGCGGTCGTGGCGGCCGAGGTCGGGCACCTGGAGCTGGCGCACGACTATCTCGGCGAGACCTCGCTGATGGACCTGCACGACCTGAACCGCAACACCCGCGACGGGCTGCACGTGGCGTCGATGGCGGGCGCGTGGAGCGGGCTCGTCGCCGGGTTCGGCGGGATGCGGGCGAGCGGCGGGCGGCTGCGGTTCGCGCCGCGGCTGCCGGGCGGCATCAGCCGGCTGGCGTTCCGGATGCGGTACCGGGGCAGCCGGGTGCGGGTCGAGGTGACCGGGGAGTCGGCCATGTACGAGCTGCTGGACGGCCCGGCCATCACGCTGTGGCACCACGGCGAGGAGTTCGAGCTCGCGGACGAGCCGGTCGAGCTGCCGATCGAGCAGGTCCCGACCCGTCCGGCGCCGACCCAGCCGACCGGGCGGGAGCCGGCGCCGCGCCGCATCGACCCGCACAGCAGGGAGCCGCGGCCCGGCATCACCTGACCCGGTGCGCCGCCGGCCGCTTCCGGCCCCGGCCCGGCCTCCGGCGCGCGCCGGGCCGCGCTGGAGGTCAGGAGCGGGCGGCGCAGGACACCGGGTCGCAGTCGTCCTCGGACGCGGCGCCCTCGCCGTCGCCGTCCGGGGCCTGCCGGGGCGCGGGGCGGGCGGCGTCGACCAGCAGGCGGCGCGGGCCGGGCCCCTCGTCGCCGAGCCGGTCGTAGGGGTTGGCGAGCGCGCACTTGTTGATCGACAGGCAGCCGCAGCCGATGCACTCGGTGAGGTCGTCGCGGAGCCTCTCCAGCTGCCGGATCCGGGCGTCGAGGTCGGCGCGCCACAGGTCGGACAGCCGCGCCCAGTCCGCGACGGTCGGCGTGCGCTCCTCGGGGAGCGTGGCCAGCGCGTCCCTGATGTCGGCGAGCGGGATGCCGACCCGCTGCGAGACCTTGATGAACGAGACGCGGCGCAGCGTGTCGCGGGTGAAGCGGCGCTGGTTGCCGGCGGTCCGGCGGCTGCGGATCAGGCCCTTGGCCTCGTAGAAGTGCAGCGCCGAGACGGCCACGCCGCTGCGCTCGGCGAGCTGCCCGACGGTCAGTTCGTGCTTGCGGTGCTCCAGGCGCGTCATGCCGCGCATCCTATGCGACCTCAACCGGACTTGAGGTTACCTCGCGGTCAACACCGGGGCGCGCCCGCCGCACCCGCCGGAGAGGTCAGTGCCGCCCCGCGAGCCGCTCCAGGTGCCCCTCGATGCGCTCCAGCCGCGCCCGCAGGTCGGCGACGTCGCCCGCGGTAGCGGACTGCTCGGCGTCCCGCAGCCGGACCACGACCGCGCCGCCCGGTTCGAGGGTGACCAGCCGGGTGTCGGCGACGTCGTCGCCGCCCTGCTCCTGGATCGCCTCGTCGACGTCGCCGGGCCGCAGCCCGAGGCGCAGCAGCGTCCGCCGCCGGTACGCCCCGTCCTCCGCCAGGACGCTCGCGCGGCCGTGCACCAGGCCGGACAGCCACGGCAGGAACAGCGCCGCCCGCACCAGCGCCGCGTTCAGCGCCAGCAGCACCACGGCGCCGAGCACTCCCCCGGTCAGCGAGTCGTCGGGGCCGATGACCGCGTTCTGCACGACGTTCGACAGCAGCAGCATGACCACGAAGTCGAAGCCGTTGAGCTGCGCCAGCTCCCGCTTCCCGGCCATCCGCAGCAGGACGACGACCACCAGGAAGACCGCCGCCGACCGGATCACCTTGTCGGCCACCGGGACGCCCATCCCGAACAGGTCATGCCACATGTTCCGCTCCGATCCCCAAAAGGCTCGCGCCCGCTCGCTGAAGGATCTCAGCGAGCGGGCGCGGACGGGCGGACGGGCCCGCCCCGCACGGCCGGCGAAACGGGCCGTGGCGGGACGAGCGGGGCCGGATCAGGCCTCCAGGCGGCGCACCAGGTCGTGGTACTCGTCCCAGAGCGCCTTCGGCATGTGGTCACCGAACTTCTCGAAGAACTCGGGCACGAGGGCGGCCTCCTGCTTCCACACCTCGGTGTCGACCGACAGCAGCGTCTCCAGGTCGGCGTCGTCGATCACCAGGCCGTCGGTGTCCAGCGACTCCTTGGTCGGCAGCTGCCCGATCGGGGACTTGGCCGCGTCGGCCTTGCCGTTCAGCCGCTCGACGATCCACTTCAGCACCCGGCTGTTCTCGCCGAAGCCGGGCCAGATGAATTTGCCGTCGGCGTTCTTGCGGAACCAGTTGACGTAGTAGATCCGCGGGAGCTTCTCGGCGTCGGTGGCCTTGCCGATCTCCAGCCAGTGGCCGAAGTAGTCGCCCATGTTGTAGCCGCAGAACGGCAGCATGGCGAACGGGTCGCGGCGCAGCTCCCCGACCGTGCCCTCGGCCGCGGCGGTCTTCTCGGACGCGATGTTCGCGCCGAGGAACACGCCCTGCTGCCAGTCGAAGGACTCGGTGACCAGCGGCACCGCGGACGCGCGGCGGCCGCCGAACAGGATCGCCGAGATCGGCACGCCCTTCGGGTCCTCCCACTCGTCCGCCGCGATCGGGCACTGCCCGGCCGGGGTGGTGAAGCGGGCGTTCGGGTGCGCGGCGGGCGTCCCGGACGCGGGCGTCCAGTCGTTGCCCTTCCAGTCGGTCAGGTGCGCGGGCGGCTCGTCGGTGAGGCCCTCCCACCACACGTCGCCGTCGTCGGTGAGCGCCACGTTGGTGAAGATGCTGTTGCCCCACAGCGTCTTCACCGCGTTGGCGTTGGTGCTCTCGCCGGTGCCGGGCGCGACGCCGAAGAAGCCGGCCTCGGGGTTGATGGCGTAGAGGCGGCCGTCGTCGCCGAACCGCATCCAGGCGATGTCGTCGCCGATCGTCTCGACCTTCCAGCCCGGGATGGTCGGCTCGAGCATGGCGAGGTTGGTCTTGCCGCACGCCGACGGGAACGCGGCGGCGACGTAACGGGTCTCGCCCTCCGGCGGGGTGAGCTTGAGGACGAGCATGTGCTCGGCCATCCAGCCCTCGTCGCGCGCCATCGTCGAGGCGATGCGCAGCGCGTAGCACTTCTTGCCCAGCAGGGCGTTGCCGCCGTAGCCGGACCCGAAGGACCAGATCTCCCGGGTCTCGGGGAAGTGGGTGATGTACTTGGTGGAGTTGCACGGCCACTTGACGTCGGCCTGCCCCGGCTCCAGCGGCGCGCCCACCGAGTGGACGGCCTTGACGTAGGTGCCGCGCTCCTCGATCAGCCGCAGGGCGCCCGTGCCCATCCGCGTCATGATCCGCATCGAGACCGCGACGTAGGCGGAGTCGGTGATCTCCACCCCGAGCTGGGAGATGGTGCCGCCCAGCGGGCCCATGCAGAAGGGCACCACGTACATGGTGCGGCCCTTCATGCAGCCGTCGAAGAGCCCGTCGAGGGTCTGCCTCATCTCGGCCGGCGCGACCCAGTTGTTGGTCGGCCCGGCGTCCTCCTCCTTCTCGGAGCAGATGAACGTCCGGTCCTCGACCCGGGCGACGTCGGTCGGGTCGGAGGCGGCGTGGAAGCTGTTGGGCCGTTTGGCCGGGTCGAGACGCGTGAGGGTGCCCTGCTCGACGAGGAGGCCGGTCAGACGCGCCCACTCCTCGTCCGAGCCGTCACACCACTCGACGCGGTCGGGCTTGGTCAGCTCGGCGATCCCGCGTACCCACTCCACTAGTTCGGTGTGGCCGGTAGGGGCCTGGTCGAGGCCGGGGACCTGGTTGGACACGGGCAACTCCTTCAGCTGTTCGCAGGATGTTTGCATGATGAACAAGAGCCGACGTTTTTGCCATTTGGTCTGGACCAATCCCGTCGCCTTCTGGGCCTTCCCGTGCAGTTTTGTGATTGATATCACTGGAGCACGGGCGCCGACGGCGGCGCGCCGCCGCCCCCGGCTTCGACCCGCCTAAGCTGGGTAAACGTGGGTTTCGGTGGCCTTCACGGCCGCCCAAATCGTGCTGCCCTCGGACAAATCGAGTTCCGCGACCGATGCGGGAGTGATGTCCGCGACGGCGTCGAAAGGCGGCCCGGACAACCGCACCCGCACCCGGTCTCCATGGCGTTCGACCGCCGCGACACGCGCGCGCCAGAGGTTGCGCGGGCTGCCGTCGGGGCGAGTACGGTACAGCGCGACCGACGATGGCGTGAAGGCCAGGAAGACCTCACCCTGGAGCGAGTCGACTGTGTCCAGCGTGTACTCGCTCCCGGTGTCCCCGATGACTACGGTGCCCCCTTCGGCCTTCCCCCGGTACAGGTTCAGCCCGACGAGCCGGGCGACGTAGTCGGTGCGCGGCCGCCGGGCGACCTCCGCGGGCGTGCCCTCCTGGACCAGCCGGCCGCCCTCCACCACGACGATCCGGTCCGCCAGCACCATCGCGTCCAGCGGGTCGTGGGTGACGAGCACCGCGGCGCCCGCGAACCCGGCCAGGTGCCGGCGCAGCGCGGCGCGGATCTCCAGCCGGGTGTGCGCGTCGAGCGCGGCGAGCGGCTCGTCCAGCAGCAGCAGGCCCGGCTCGACGGCCAGCGCGCGTGCCAGCGCGACCCGCTGCGCCTGCCCGC
>NZ_JBEYYT010000147.1:0-21231 GCF_040645715.1 Spirillospora sp. NPDC046719
GCCCGGGGCCGTCGGGGGCCGCGGGGACGATCAGGACCTTGCCGGCCGAGCTGCGGCCCGCGACGGCGGCGAGCGCGCCCGCCGCGTCCTCCAGCGGGTACACCGCGTGGATGTGCGGCTTCAGCCCGCCTGCCAGGACGAGCCGGGCCAGCTCGGCGCGGCCGCGCGCGAGCGCCTCCGGCTCGTGCCCGGCCCAGCCGCCGAACTCGAAGCCGCGCACGCTGATCCCTTTGAGCATCACCAGGTTGAGCGGGATCCGCGGGATCTCGCCGCCGGCGAAGCCGACCGTGACGTAGCGGCCGCCCCAGCGCAGCGCGCGGAGCGCCGGCTCGGCGTGCTCGCCGCCGACGGGGTCGAGCACCACGTCGGCTCCGCCCGCGTCGGCCAGCCGCCGCTTGAGGTCGTCGTAGGGCAGGGCGACGTCCGCGCCCTCTTCCAGGCACAGGGCGCGCTTCCGCTCGGACGACGCGACCGCGATCACCCGCGCGCCGAGCAGCCGCCCGAGCTGGACGGCGGCCAGGCCGACGCCGCCGGCGGCGCCCAGCACGGCCAGCGCCTCCCCCGCGCGCAACTCCGCGATGAGCGTGAGCGCGTGGTAGGCGGTGGCGTAGGAGACGCCGGACGCGGCGGCGGCGCGCAGGTCGGTGCCGGGCGGCAGCGCGGTCAGGCTCGTCGCGGGCGCCACCACGCGCTGGGCGAAGGCGCCGACGAACACCGAGCCGGACACCGCGTCGCCGGGGGCGAACCCCTCGACGTCCGGGCCGACCCGGACGACCCGTCCGGCGAACTCGCTGCCGGGGGTGAACGGGACCGGGGCCGCGACCTGGTAGGCGCCCTGGACGACGAGGATGTCGGCGAAGTTCACCGCGGCGGCCCGCACCTCGACGACGACCTGGCCGGGGCCGGCGACCGGCTCGGGGATCTCGTGCACCGTCAGGTCGTCCAGGGAACCGTGGACGGTGCAGCGCAAGGCTTTCACAGTAAAGAGAATAGCATTCTCAAAAATCCATAGTAAGACTCTCGCAATCCTTCGCGAACCGGACGGTGAGACTGCAGGCACGGTCCCGGAATCGTGCAGTAAGGTTCTTGACATGACGCAGAAGACGGATCCGCCCGCGAGCGCACCGGCCGAGGAACCGGCCTGGAAGCAGCGCGCGGTAGAGCGTTCCACCAAGGCCGCCAAGCTCCGCGCCGAGCAGCGGGTGGAGCGCTTCCTCGACGCGGCGCAGGCGATCATCACGGAGAAGAACACCACCGACTTCACCGTGCAGGAGGTCGTGGACCGCTCACGGCAGTCGCTGCGCAGCTTCTACCAGCACTTCGACGGCAAGCACGAGCTGCTGCTCGCCCTGTTCGAGGACGCCCTGCGCAGGTCGGCCGAGCAGATCCGGGCCGCCGCGGAGGGGCAGTCCGATCCGCTGGCCCGGCTCAAGGTCGCGGTCACGCTGCTGTTCGAGCTCTCCCGTCCGGACCCGTCCGCCCAGCGCCCGCTGTTCACCGACTTCGCGCCGCAGCTGCTGGTCTCCCACCCGGCCGAGGTGAAGATCGCGCACGCCCCGCTGCTGGCCCTGTTCACCGAGCTGATGACGGAGGCCGAGGCCGCCGGGCAGCTCCGCGGGGAGGTCAGGCCGCGCCGGGCCGCCGCGCTGGTGATGCAGACGGTCATGTTCGTCGCCCAGTCGAACGGGGTCTCCGAGGACGAGAACGCCCACCCGATCGAGGCCGACGAGGTCTGGGACTTCTGCGCCCTGGGGATCGCCGGCGACTGACCCGAGAATCCTATTCTCAGATTCAGAGAGTCTGACTATAGTCGAGGCATGTCCGATCTCTGGAGCGATCTCCTGGCGTGCCTCGACCTCACCGAGCCGCCTTCGGCCCGGCCCGCCGGCGCCGAGGGCGCGCCCCTCGTGTTCGAGGGGCCCAACCAGCGGCTCGGGTACCACCGCCTGTTCGGGGGCCAGATCCTCGCCCAGTTCGTCCGGGCGGCGGCGCTCACCTGCCCCGGCAAGGGCGTGAAGTCGCTGCACGCGCTGTTCCCCCGGGAGGGGCGCACCGACGAGCCGGTCCGCTACGAAGTGGAGCGCCACCGCGAGGGCGGCACCTTCGCGGTCCTGGCGATCAGGGCCCTGCAGGGCTCCGGCGCCATCGCCACCGCCTCGGTGTCCATGCACGCCGCCGAGGACGGCCCCGACCACCAGACGATCCCGAAGGTGCCGCCCGTCCTCGGGCCGGAGCACCGGGTGGAGATCGGCCTGCTCCCGTGGGAGACCCGCGCGTCCGCCGACCTGGACTCGGCCGCCTCGGGGCCGCCCGAGCTCGACCTGTGGATGCGCGTCCCCGAGGCCGAGCCGGGCCACGCGCCCGCCCTCACCGCCTACGCGACCGACCTCAGCCTCATCGGAACGGCGCTGCGGCCCGTCGAAGGCGTCGGCCAGCGGGACGCCGGCACGGCGTTCACCTCCGCCGTCACCTCGCACACGCTCTGGTTCCACCGCCCGTTCCGCACCGGCGGCTGGCTCCTTCTCCGCCAGCACAGCCCGCTGCTGGCGCACGGCCGCGGCTTCGGCAGGGGCGACGTCCTCACCGAGGACGGCGCCCTCGTCGCCTCCTACGCGCAGGAGGCCCTCGTGCGCTTCCGCCGCTGATCCCCCGTCAGGCCGATCGCCCGGACGGGCCGCCGAGGAGCTCCCCTGCGGCGGCGTACGGGTCGCGGCGGCCGGCGGCGACGTCGGCCGCCAGGTCCGTGAGGGCGGGATCGGCGCGCAGGCGGCTCTGGGCCAGGGAGAGGATCTGGGCGCGTGCGCGCTCCGTCCGGCGGGCGGGATCGTCCGCCCGGTCGTGCGCGCCGATCGCCTCGACGAGCCGGGGCAGGCCCTCCCCCTTGGTCGCGACGAGCGTCAGGATCGGCGCGCCGGTCTCGGCGCGCAGGTCGCGGACGGTCCGGTCGGCGCCGTCGCGGTCGGCCTTGTTGACGACCAGGAGGTCGGCGACCTCCAGCAGGCCGGCCTTCGCGGCCTGCACCGCGTCGCCCGCGCCGGGGGCGAGCACGACCACGACGGGATCGGCGACGGCGGCGATCTCGATCTCCGACTGCCCGACGCCGACGGTCTCCACGATGACCGGGTCGTACCGGAGCGCGGCCAGCACCCGGACCGCCGCGGGCACGGCCGTCGCCAGCCCGCCGAGATGCCCGCGGGTCGCCACCGACCGGATGAGCACGCCGGGGTCGGCGGCGTGCGCGGACATCCTGATCCGGTCGCCGAGCAGCGCGCCGCCGCTGAAGGGCGAGGACGGGTCGACGGCGAGCACCGCCACGCGGCGCCCGCCGTCCCGGTAGGCGCCGACGAGCGCGGCGACCGTCGTCGACTTGCCGGCGCCGGGCGGCCCCGTCACGCCGACGACCCGCGCGGCGGCCGGTCCGAGGGCGTCGAGGACCTCCGCGCGGCGCGCGCCCTCGACCAGCGTGAGCAGCCGCCCGGCGGCCCGCACGGAACCGCCGCGCGCCTCGGCGACCAGTTCGGGGACGTTCACCGCGCCGCGGTCCCCGCGGTCACGGGGCCGGGACCTCGATGACCGTGGCCGAGCCCATGCCGCCGCCCGCGCACATCGCGGCGACGCCGACGCCGCCGCCGCGGCGCCGCAGCTCGTGCACCAGCGTGACCAGCATGCGGGCGCCGGTCGCGGCGACCGGGTGGCCGAGCGAGCAGCCGCTGCCGTTGACGTTCACCCGCTCCGGGTCGAGGCCGAGCATGCCGACCGTGGCGACGCACATCGCCGCGAACGCCTCGTTGATCTCGAACACCTCGACGTCGTCGGGCTTGAGGCCCGCGCGGGCCAGCGCCTTGGGGATCGCCTTCACCGGGGCGAGCCCGGTCTCGGCCGGGTCGACGCCGACCGACGCCCACGACCGGACGGTGCCGAGCACCGGCAGCCCCTGCCGGGCCGCGAGACCGTCGCCGGCGAGGACGAGGGCGGCCGCGCCGTCGTTGCTGCCGCAGGCGTTCCCGGCGGTGATGCTGAAGCCCTCGATCTCCGGGTGCAGCGGCTTCAGCGAGGCGAGCTTCTCCAGGGACGTGTCGCGGCGCGGGTGCTCGTCGACGGAGAAGGTGCCGTGCGGCGTCTCGATGGGGACGATCTCGTCCTTGAACCGGCCCTCGTCGATGGCGCGGACCGCGTTGCGGTGCGAGCGCAGCGCCCAAGCGTCCATCTCCTCGCGGGACACGCCCGCCCTGACCGCGGCGTTCCAGCCCACCGTGATCGACATGTCGAGGTTCGGGGCGTCCGGGCGGTCGGGGTGGGTCGGCGGGTTCCACGGCTCGACCCACTCCCCGCCGACCCGGAAGCGCGACTTCGGCGACGTGGAAGCGGAGTTCACGCCGCCGGCGATGACGAGCTCGTCCATGCCCGCGCGGATGCTCGCGGCGGCGTCCTGGACGGCCGCCTGCCCGGCGGCGCAGTGCCGGTTGCACGCCTGGCCGGCGACCGAGGTGAGCTCGGCGGTGATCGCGGCGTGCCGGGCCACGACGCCGCCGCCGTACAGGCCCTCTCCGAGGATCACGTCGTCGACCTGCTCGGGATCGAGACCCGAGGCCGCCGCGGCGACGACATGGTGCGCCAGGTCGTAGGCGGTGGTGTCGCGCAGGGTCCCCTTGAAGGCGGTGCCCACGGGGGTGCGCAGGGCGGCGGTGATGACGGCTTCAGGCACGGGTGTTCTCCAACGTTGTGTCCATCTCGGCCAGCAGGACGCGGCGCAGCAGCTTTCCGGTGTCGGTCTTCGGCAGTTCGGCCCGGAACACGATGTCGTCGGGCGTCTTGGACGAGCGCAGCCGCTCCCGGACCCAGCGGCGGATCTCCTCGGGCTCGCCCTCGCCGACGACGACCGCGACGAGGCGCTGCCCCCATTCGGGGTCGGGCACGCCCAGCACCGCGGCCTCGGCGATCCCGGGGTGCGCCAGCAGGACGTCCTCGATCTCGGCCGGGGCGATGTTCTCCCCGCCCCGGATGATGGTGTCGTCGGCGCGGCCCTCGATGAACAGGTACCCGTCGGCGTCGAGCCGCCCGCGGTCCCGGGTGGCGAACCAGCCCTCGGCGTCCAAGACGCTCCCGCCCCCGTACTCGCCGGAGATCTGCTCGCCCCGGGCGAACACCAGCCCGGTCCGGCCCGCCTCCAGGGGCTCGCCGTCGTCGGAGCGGATCTGGAACTCGACGCCGGGCAGCGGGCGGCCGACCGACGCGAGGCGCGCCCGGACCGCCGGGTCCGTCGCGGCGAGCGCCTCGCGGTGGTCGTCCGGGCCGAGGAGGGCGATGGAGGACGCCGTCTCCGTCAGGCCGTAGGCGTTGACGAAGCCCGTCTCCGGGAAGATCCGCAGCGCCCGTTCCAGGACGGGCATCGGGGTCCGCGCGCCGCCGTAGGCGAGGTTGCGCAGGGTCGGCGTGGCGGCGTCGTCCCCGGGGACCTCCGCGACGATCCGCGCCAGCATCGTCGGGACGACCAGCGCGTGGGTGATGCGCTCGCGCCGGACGGTCTCCAGCCATTCCCGCGCGCCGAACGACGGCATGTACACCACCCGCCGGCCGGTGTAGAGGTTCGACAGCAGGTTCACCAGGCCCGCGACGTGGTACGGCGGGACCGCGACGAGCGCGGCGTCCTCCTCCGCGGCGGAGCCGAACTCCAGGGTGTTCAGTACGTAGGCGAGCAGGTGCCGGTGGCGCAGGACGGCCGACTTCGGCGCGGACGTCGTCCCGCTGGTGTACAGCAGCACCGCCACGGGGTCCGGGTCGTCCTCGGCCGCCGGGCCGGGGGCGGAGCCGGACGGGTCCTGGGACGCGGCCGCCTCGGTCTCCTCCAGGAACGAGTCGAGGCCGTCGGGCCGGAGTTCCAGGGCGCCGGGGTGCCGGGACCGCAGCTCCTCCAGTTGCCGGTCGCCGAGCCGGTAGTTGAGCGGGACGAAGGGCACGCCCGCCACGGCCGCGCCGAACAGCGCGACCGGGTAGGCGAGGTGGTTGGCCGCCAGGTAGAGGACGGCGGGGTGGCGCCGGAACCGGTCGGCGGCCGCCCGGGCGAGGCGCAGCAGACCGGCCGCGGTGAGCGAGCGGCCGTCCGCCGTCACCGCCGTCCGGTCCCCGGCCGAGGCCGCCATCTCCGCGATCATGGTGATGTTCATGAGAATGCTATTCTCTCTCATCAAGATTCCTACTTGCAAGAGAGGGTAACGCGATGCAGATCGAGGGCAGTTCCGCGATCGTCGTCGGCGGCGCCGGCGGGCTCGGCGAGGCCACCGTCCGCCGCCTCCACGCGGCCGGCGCGAAGGTGGTCGTCGCCGACCTCGCCGACGAGAAGGGCAAGGCGCTCGAGGGCGAGCTCGGCGTCCGCTACGTGCGGACCGACGCCACCGACGAGGACTCCGTCCTGGCGGCGCTGGCCGAGGCGGAGGCGGCGGGGCCGCTGCGCATCTCCGTGGACGCCCACGGCGGGCCGGCCAGCGGCGGCCGGCTGGTCGGCAAGGACGGCTCTCCCCTGGACCTCGCCGGCTTCCGGACGACCATCGAGGTGTACCTGACCGGTGTCTTCAACGTGATGCGCCTGGCCGCCGCCGCGATCGGGAGACAGGAGCCCGCCACGGAGGACGGGGCCCGGGGCGTCATCGTCAACACCGCCTCCATCGCCGCCTACGAGGGGCAGATCGGCCAGATCCCCTACGCCGCCGCCAAGGGCGGGGTCGTCGGCATGACGGTCGTCGCCGCGCGCGACCTGTCGCCGCTCGGCATCCGCGTCGTCACCATCGCGCCCGGGACGTTCCTGACCCCGGCCTACGGCAAGGCGGGCGACCAGCTCGAGGCGTACTGGGGCCCGCAGGTGCCGCACCCGAAGCGGATGGGCCGCAGCCCCGAGTACGCCGCCCTCGTCCAGCACATCTGCGAGAACGACTACCTGAACGGCGAGGTCATCCGGCTCGACGGCGCGCTGCGGTTCCCGCCCAAGTGAGCGGCCCCCTCACCGGCAAGGTCGCGTTCGTCGCCGGGGCCAGCCGCGGCATCGGGCGGACGGTGGCGCTGGCGCTCGCGGAGGCGGGCGCCGGGGTCGCCGTCGCCGCGCGGTCCGAGCGCGAGGGCCGGCTGCCCGGCACGATCCACTCGGTCGCCGGGCGGATCACCGCGGCGGGCGGCCGCGCCCTCGCGGTGCCCTGCGACGTCACCCGCGAGGACTCGGTCGCGTCGGCCGTGGCGGCGACCGTCGACGCCTTCGGCGGGATCGACATCCTGATCGCCAACGCCGGCGTCCTGTGGCTCGGCCCGGTCGAGTCGACGCCGCTCGGACGCTGGCAGCGGTGCCTGGACGTGAACCTCACCGGCGTCTTCCTGGTGACCCGGGCCGTCATCCCGCACGTCAGGGCGCGCGGGGGCGGCTCCCTCGTCGCGGTGACGACGTCGGGGGTCGGGATGACCGACCGCGGCGCCAACGCCTACTGGGTCTCCAAGGCGGCCGTCGAGCGCCTCTATCTCGGCCTGGCCGCCGACCTCAGGGCCGACAACATCGCGGTGAACTGCCTCGCCCCGTCCCGCGTCGTCGTCACCGAAGGCTGGATCGCCGGGGGCGGCGGCACGGAGATCCCCGAGGAGATGGTCGAGCCGCCGGAGGCCATGGGGCGGGCGGCGGTGCTCCTCGCCGCCCAGGACGCGGGCGGGATCACCGGGACCGTGCAGCGTTCGGAGTCGCTCCCCTGACCCGGGGCCGTCCGGGCTCAGTCGGGCCGGAGGCCGCGCAGGAACAGGCGCACGGCGACGCTCGTGTGGTGGTCCCAGGTGGCCTCGTCGCGCTCGATGCCGAAGGAGGCGAGCCGCGCCGGCATGCCCGAGACCATGGCGATGAAGTGCTCGGCCAGGATCTCGGGCTCGTCGGCCTGGATCGCCCCGGTGGCGGCGTGCCGCCGGAGCAGCTCGACAAGGAGCGGCTTGCGCGGGAAGTGGCCGGCCGCGTAGGCGCGGCGGGCCAGGTCCGGGAAGCGCGACGCGTGCGCGATGGCGATCCGGCCGAGCCGGACCATCGACGGATCCAGCGCGCGGCGCAGCGCCGTGCGCGCGATGGACGTCAGCGCGCCCTCCAGGTCGTCCAGGTCCGGGGCGGCGGGCTCGGTCCCGGGCCAGTCGGGGTCGGGCACCGCCTGCCGCAGGACGGAGGCGAAGACCTCCTCCTTGCCCTTGAACCGGGCGTAGAGCGACGCCTTCGTGGTGCCGGCGGCGCGCGCGATGGCGTCCATCGACGTGCCCTCGTAGCCGTGCTCCAGGAAGAGGCTCAGCGCGGCGTCGCGGACCGCGCGGTCCAGTTCCGCCGCCTCCTCCAGCGTGGGCCGCCCGCCGCGGCGGGTCCGGGTCCTCGGCGGCGGCGCGCCGGAGGCGTCCGATGGCGACATGCGCAGAAGTCTGCCAGAACGGGGGTCTGGCCAAAAACTAGACTCATCAGTATGGTTTTTTTCCGGCAGACCCCATACGGCCGAGGAGGCGTCATGCCCGTGGCAGCAGGTCAGCAGGGTGATGTAGGGGAATTGGACGCGCGCTTCCAGGAGCGGCGCAAGCAGGTCCCCGTGCTCGCGCAGCGCGCCGAGGCGGAGGGCGTCACGGCGATCCGGTCCTACGAGGACATGGTCCCGCTGCTCTTCCCGCACACCACCTACAAGAGCTATCCGGAGTCGCTCGTCGCCAAGGGCCGGTGGGCGCAGATGAACCGCTGGCTCGACTCGCTCTCGACGTACCGGATCGAGGGCGTGGACGTGTCCGGAGTCGAGGACGTCGACGGCTGGATCGCCCGGCTGGAGGCCGCCGGGCATCTCGCGTCGAGCTCCAGCGGCACGAGCGGCAAGAACTCCTTCCTCAACAAGACCGCGCGGGACCGCGACGTCTCGCTGCGGAACTTCGTCGACTGCCTGACGGCGCTCGGCATGCCGCCCGAGCGCACCTGGCACGTCCTGCCGCTCGGCCCGCCGACCAGCGTCACCTCGCACCGGGTCTTCCGCGACATGGTCGTCGACGCGTACCACCGGCCGGACGGCATCGCGGTCGCGGAGACGGCCGCACCGGAGGGCCACCACCGCTACATGGCGAGGCTCACCGCGATGCGGCGGGCCATGGCGGACGGCACCGCGCGGCCCGACGAGGTGGCCGCGTTCGAGGCGGAGGCGGCGCGGCGGCAGGCCGAGGTGACGGAGCGCCTGGGCCGGATCGCGGACCAGGTCATCGCGCACCGCACGGAGCGCATGTTCTTCACCACGACGTTCCCGCTCGCCTTCAGGCTCTGCGAGGCGCTGGCCGAGCGCGGCCTGGCGGAGGGCGGCCTCACCGGCGGCAACGCGCTGAGCTCCGGCGGCGGCCTGAAGGGCCTGGCGCTGCCGCCGGACCACAGGTCGCGGATCTCGCGGACGTTGAACGTCGCGCCCGAGCGGCTCCTGCACTACTACTCCATGCAGGAGCTGAACGTCCGGATGCCGAAGTGCCTTGAGGGCCGCTACCACGTCCCGCCGCAGCTCACGCTGTTCGTGCTCGACCGCGACGGCGAGTCCTTCGCCGAGGTGTCCGACGGCGGGGCCGAGGGCCGCGCCGCCTTCTTCGACATGACCGTCGACGGCCGGTGGGGCGGCACGATCTCCGGCGACCGGATCCGCGCCGACTTCACCGGCTGCCCGTGCGGCCGCCCCGGCCCCACCGTGTTCGACGAGATCAGCCGGTACTCCGACCCGCCCGACGGCGACAAGATCACGTGCGCCGGCACCATCGACGCCTACGTCCGCGGCTTCATCGACGCCTGAGGAGCGGGTCATGAGCACGAGCACCACCGCCGGCGCGCGGACGACGATCCGGGTGCCGCACTTCGTCCGGGGCCGGCTGGTCTGGGGCGACGACGCCGAGTACATGTCGCGGGACTTCGGCGTCCCGTTCACCACGCCCGCGCTGCGGCTGGACGAGCTGTTCGAGCCGCGGACCCGGCCGGGACCCGCCTTCGACGTCCCGATCTCGGAGATCATCGACCTGCTGGTGGAGACGGGACGGCGATTCGTCCTCGAGAAGAACCCCTACCTGCAGGAGTCGCTGGAGATGACGCTGCGGGTGAGCCCGCTGCCGCGGCGCGTCGTCGAGAACACCTACCGGCGGCCGGGCCGGTTCCTGACCCGGGAGGCGCTGGAGTACCGGCTGCTGCGGACGTTCGGGAGCCTGGACGTCCTGGACGGCTGGGTCGAGCACACCGACCCGGCCGGCAGCGCCAGCCGGGTGCGGGCGTTCCCGCCCCGCCTGGTGCACATGCTCGCGGGCAACTCCCCGAGCGGCGCGATGATGTCGGTCGCCGACGCGGCCCTGGTCAAGGCCGTCAACGTGTTCAAGATGCCGTCGGGCGACCCGTTCACCACGGTCGCCGTCCTGCGCACCATGGCCGACGTCGCGCCGGACCACCCGGTGCTCCGCTCCATGTCGGCGGTGTACTGGCGCGGCGGGGACGCGCGGGTCGAGGACGTGCTGTACCGGTCGCAGTACTTCGACAAGCTGGTGGCCTGGGGCGGCGGCGAGGCGATCGCCAACGCGGCGCGGTACGTAGCGCCGGGCTTCCAGCTGATCTCGTTCGACCCGAAGGTGTCCATGGCGGTCATCGGGCGGGAGGCGTTCGCGACGGAGGAGCGCCTGCGGGAGGCGGCCGACCTCGCCGCCGCCGACGCGACCGTCTACAACCAGGACGCGTGCGTCGCGCCCCGGCAGATGTTCGTCGAGGGCACCGCCGAGGAGGTCGACCGCTTCTGCGCGCTGCTGTGCGAGCGGATGGGCGTGGACCGGGAGTTCGCCTCGGCGGTCGGCCCCCGGCCGCCCGCCGACGTCCGCGAGGCGGTCGAGGGCCTGCGCTTCCTGGAGCCGGACTACCGGGTCTGGGGCGGCCACGACGGCCGCGGCCTCGTCGTGCGGTCCCCCGAGCCGGTCGACTTCCACCCGACGAACAAGACGGTCAACGTCGTGCCGGTGCTGGACGTGCTGGACGCCGCCGAGCACGCGACCGTGGCGACGCAGACCGTCGGCGTCTATCCGGCGCGCCTGAAGGCCGAGCTGCGGGACCGGCTCGCCACCGCCGGCGTGCAGCGCGTGGTGAAGCTCGGCAGCGCCCTCAAGAGCAGTCTCGGCAACCCGCACGACGCGATGTACCCACTGCACCGGATGGTCCACTGGGTGGTCGACGACGATGCCTGAGCCCGGACGGGAGGCGGGCATGCGGCACCGGCTGCTCGGCCGCTCCGGCATGCGCGTCAGCGAGCTCTGCCTCGGCACCATGACGTTCGGCTCCGGCGGCCGGACGGCCGGCGCCGACGAGGCCGCCTGCCGCGCCATCTACGCCGCGTACCGGGCGGCGGGCGGCAATTTCGTCGACACCGCCGACGTCTACTCCGGAGGGGAGAGCGAGAGGATCGTCGGCGGGCTGATCGCCGCCGAGCGCGACGAGGTGGTGGTCGCCACCAAGTTCGCGCTGCCGACCGGCGACGACGCCAACTCCGGCGGCGGCCACCGCAAGTGCATGCGCCGCAGCGTCGAGGCGAGCCTGCGGCGGCTCGGCACCGACCACGTCGACCTGCTCTGGGTGCACGCCTGGGACCAGGGCACGCCGGCCGAGGAGACGCTGCGCGGGCTCGACGACCTGGTCCGGTCCGGCAAGGTCCTCGCGATCGGTGTCAGCAACACGCCCGCCTGGGTGATCGCCCGGTCGCAGGCCATCGCGGAGCTGCGCGGATGGAGCGCCTTCTGCGCCCTGCAGGTGGAGTACTCCCTCGCGGCCCGGACGGCGGAGCGCGAGCTGCTGCCGATGGCTGCGTCGCTCGGGCTGGCCGTGACCGGGTGGAGCCCGCTCGCGCGCGGCCTGCTCGCGGGCAAGGAGCCGGGCGCCCGAGCGAAGGCGCTGTATCCGGCGCTGGAACGGGCGGTGGACGCCGCCGCGAGCGTGGCGGCGGAGATCGGCACCACGACCGCGCGGGTCGCCCTCGCCTGGCTGCTGCGGCGGGGCGTCACGCCGGTGCTGGGCGCCAGCGGGCCCGCGCAGATCCACGACGACATCGGCGCGCTGGAGGTCCGGCTGGACGAGGAGCAGGCGGCGCTGCTGGACGAGGCCGCCCGGGTCGACCTCGGGTACCCGCACGACTTCCTCCGCACGCGCTGCCCGACGCTCTCGATCAGGCCAGGAGAATTGCATTCTCAATACTAGAGAAGCTAGATTTCATATATGGCGCACGACCATGGCTTCCACCGGGTCCGGATCACACGGGTCATCGACGAGACGGCCGACGCACGGACCTACGCGCTCGACGCGCCGTTCTCCTACCGGGCCGGCCAGTTCCTCACGTTCCGCGCCTGCGGGACCCTGCGCAGCTACTCGATGTCCAGCTCGCCGGACACCGACGCCGAGCTGCGGACGACCGTGAAGCGGGTGCCGGGCGGCCTGGTCTCCAACTGGATGCTCGACAACCTCGGGCCCGGCGACCTGGTCGAGGTCACCCGTCCGGCGGGCGCGTTCTGCCTGCGGGAGACCCCGGCGCCGCTGGTCGCGTTCTGCGGGGGCAGCGGCATCACGCCGATCGCGTCCCTCGTCAAGAGCGCGCTGGCCACCACGGAGCGGCGCGTCCGGGTGCTGGCGGCCGACCGGGACGGCGGCTCGGTCATCTTCGGAGGCGAGCTCGCGGAGCTGGCCGGCCGGCATCCCGAGCGGTTCGAGATCGAGCGCCACCTCGACGCCGAGCGCGGCCTGGTCACCGCCGACCGGGTGCGCGGCTTCGTCGGCGCCGACCAGGACGCCGACTTCTACGTCTGCGGCCCCGCCCCGTTCATGGACCTGGTGGAGCGCACCCTGCTGTCGCTGGGCGTGGAGCAGAGCCGGATCTTCATCGAGCGGTTCGCTCCGTCGGACGAGGCGCCGGCGGGCCCGGAGAAGGAGGGCACGGTCACCATCGCGCAGGGCGGCAAGAGGAAGACCGTCCCGCAGCGCGCCGGCGAGACGCTGCTCCAGAGCGCGCGCCGGGCCGGGCTGGTACCGCCGTTCTCCTGCGAAGCGGGCAACTGCGCCACGTGCATGGCCCAGGTCACCGAAGGAGAGGCCAAGATGCGCGTCAACAACGCGCTGGAAGAGGACGAGGTCGCCGAAGGCTGGGTCCTCACCTGCCAGGGCGAGCCGACGACCGAGCACGTCACCGTCGTCTACGAGGACTGACATGGGCGTCCGTCACCACCACTGGATCGGCGGCGGCGCCGAGGAGCCGGCGGGCGGCGCCTACCTGCCCACCGTCGACCCCTCGACGCGGCTGCCGGGCGACGAGATCGCCGCGGGCACGGCCGCCGACGTGGACCGCGCCGTGAGCGCGGCGGCGGCCGCGCAGCCGGGCTGGGCCGAGCGGTCCGGCGCGGAGCGCGCCGAGGTGCTGCACCGCGTCGCGGACGCCATCGACACCGGCGCCGCCGAGCTCATGGAGGTGGAGCGGGCGTGCACGGGGAAGACCGAGGGCCAGCTCCGCATGGAGATCGGCATGTCGGCCGACTACTTCCGCTACTACGCCGGGATCCTGCGGGCCCACCACGGCCGCACCATCGACCTCGGCGCGGGGAACCACACCTACACGCGGCTCGAACCGTACGGCGTCGTCGGGGCGATCACACCGTGGAACCTGCCCCTGAACCAGGCGTGCCGGGCGCTCGCCCCGGCGCTGGCCACCGGGAACGCGGTGGTCGCCAAGCCGTCGGAGTTCACCTCGGTGTCGACGCTGTGCCTGGCCCGGCTCGCCGGCGGGGCCGGGCTCCCCGGCGGGCTGCTGAACGTGGTGACGGGGACCGGGCCGGACGCGGGCACGCCGCTCGCCGCCCATCCCGGTGTGCGGCGCGTGACCTTCACCGGCTCGGTCGCCACCGGGCGGCTCCTGGCCGGGATCGCCGCCGACCGGCTCATTCCCCTGACGCTCGAACTCGGCGGCAAGTCGCCGCTGGTGGTGTTCGCCGACGCCGACACCGACCGGGCGATCGCCGCGGCGGTGTCGGCGGTCGCGTTCAACGCCGGGCAGGTCTGCTCCGCCACGACCCGCCTCCTGGTCGAGGCGCCCGCCCATGACGCGGTGGTCGCGGGCGTGGTGGAGGCCGTCGAGCGGCTCCGGCCCGGCGTCGACTTCGGCCCGATGATCACCGAGGCGCAGTTCCGCAAGGTCCTGGCGCACTTCGACGACGCGAAGCGCCAGGGCGCGGTTCCGGTGACCGGCGGATCCGCCTACGACGACGGGCCCGGCGCGGGCGGGCGGTTCATCCGTCCGACCGTCTATGCCGGGGTGGCACCCGACCTGCGGATCGCCCGCGAGGAGGTGTTCGGCCCGGTCCTCGTCACCATGCCGTTCACCGGCGAGGCGGAGGCGGTCGCGCTCGCCAACGACACCGACTACGGGCTCGTCGCGGCCGTCTGGAGCGGCGACGCGGCCCGCGGCCTGCGGGTCGCCGAGCGGATCGACGCGGGGCAGGTGGCGGTGAACGGCGGCGCGCTCGGCGTCGAGACGCCCTTCGGCGGTTTCAAGGCCAGCGGATACGGACGCGAGAAGGGCATCGAGGCCCTCGGCGAGTACGCCCAGACCAAGACCATCAGCCTGTCCCTGCGCCCCTGAGGGCTCCGCCCTGGAGAGGACCCCATGGAAGAGAGCGAGAAGCTGAGCGCGGCGCGCGCGGTGCGCCGCGCGGTGCTCGGCGACGCCTACGTCGACGGCCAGGCCGCCGATCCGGACCCGGTCGCCGCGGAGTTCCAGGACCACGTGACGGCCATGGCGTGGGGCGCGTGGGCGCGCGGCGGGGCCCTGACCGGCCGCGACCGGAGCCTGCTGGTGATGGCGATGACCGCCGCGCTCGGCCGGATGGAGGAGTTCCGCCTGCACGCGGGCAGCGCGCACCGCGCGGGCGTGACCGACGCGGAGATCGACGAACTCCTCTTCCAGGTCGCCGGCTACTGCGGAGCCCCCGCGGGCGTCGCCGCCAGGCGGAGCGTCAGGCAGGTGCGCGCCGAACGCGAGGCGGCCGGACAGGGCGGGGCGGACCGGTGACGGCCGTAGGGTTCGTGGGCCTCGGCAACATGGGCGCCGCGCTGGCCGCCAACCTCGTCGGCGCCGGCCTGGCGGTCGTGGCCCACGACGCCGCCGGGCCGGAGCGCTGCCCGCGGGGCGCCACCCCCGTCGGCGACGCCGGGCAGGTCGCCGAGAAGAGCGACGTCGTGGTGTTCAGCCTGCCGGACGGGACGGCCTCCGAGCAGGTCGCCCGGGAGATCGCCGGGACGCCCGGCCGCCGCGCGGCCCACGTCGTCGACACCTCCACGATCGGGGTGAGCGCCGCCCGGACCGTCGCCGAACTGCTCGCCGAGAGCGGCATCGGCTACGTCGACGCGCCCGTGTCGGGCGGCGTCGCCGGGGCCCGGGCCCGCACGCTCGCGGTGATGTACTCCGGGACGGACGACGCCTGCGAGCGCGTCGAGCCGGTGCTCGCCGGGCTGAGCGACCGCCGCCACCGGGTCGGCGACCGGCCGGGACTCGCGCAGGCCCTCAAGCTGGCGAACAACTTCCTGTCGGCGACCGCGCTCGCCGCGACCAGCGAGGCGGTCGCGTTCGGGGTCGCGGCCGGCCTCGACATGGGCACGATGCTCACGGTGCTCAACGCGGCGAGCGGCCGCAGCGCCGCGACCAGCGACAAGTTCCCCGAGCACGTCCTCACCGGCCGCTACGCCTCGGGCTTCACCAACTCGCTCATGAGCAAGGACGTGCGGCTCTACCTGCGTTCCGTGGAGGACCAGGGCGGCCCGTCCGCGGTCGGCGCGGTGACGGCGTCGCTCTGGGAGCGGTTCGCCGACGCCGAGCCCGGCGCCGACTTCACGCGCATCTTCCCCTTCGTCCAACGTCCGTGAGGTGCCGATGCGGTTCATCTTCCACTACCCCGAGACCGGCGGCCTCGACGGCGACGTCCTCGACGCCGGGCCGCTGCGCGACGTGGCCGCCGCCGCGGAGCGCGCCGGGTTCGACGGGCTGTCGCTCAGCGAGCATCCGGTGCCGGGCGCCCGGTGGCTGGCGTCGGGCGGGCACCAGACGCTCGACCCGTTCGTCGCGCTCGGGTACGTCGCCGCGGCGACCGAACGGCTGCGGCTGCTCACCCATCTGGCGGTCGCGCCCTACCGCAACCCGTTCCTGCTGGCCAAGGCCGCCGCGACGCTCGACAGGCTGTCGGGCGGCCGGCTGATCCTCGGGCTCGGCACCGGCTACCAGAAGAGCGAGTTCCACGCCCTGGGCGTCGACATGGAGGAGCGCAACGCCCTGTTCGACGAGGCGCTGGACGTGCTCCCGCTGCACTGGAACGGCGAGCCGTTCGGCTACCAGGGCCGGCACTTCAGCGCCCGCGACGTGATCGCGCGGCCCCGCCCCGTCCAGGACCCGATCCCGATCTGGATCGGCGGCAACCCCCGGCTCCGCCGCCGCCGCGTCGCGGAGCGGGCGCAGGGCTGGATGCCGATGACCGGCGGCGCCCAGCTCAGCGCCACCGCCCGCACCCCCGCGCTCGGCTCGCTGGACGAACTGGCCGCGGCCGTGTCCGAGATGCGGGAGGCGGCGGCCGCCGCCGGCCGGGACGACCGCATCGACGTGCTGCACTCCTACCAGGGGCCGGGGATCGAGACGCCGGCCGCCGACGCCGACCGGCACCGGGAGGCGCTCGGCGAGATCGAGAAGGCGGGCGTCACCTGGGTGCTGGTGTCGAGCCGGACCGCCTCGCTCCCGGCGACGCTGGAGTTCCTGGAGTCGTTCGGCGCGACCTATCTGCGGGACGGGCGGTAACCGCATGGGATGGTTCGAGGAGCGCGGCGGACTGGACGGCACCGTCGCGGTGGTCACGGGCGGCGCCGGCGGCCTCGGCGAGGCGGTGACGTCGGACCTGGCCGCCAACGGCGTCCGCCCCGCGGTGATCGACATCGACGGCGGCGCGGTCGCCGCGCTGCGCGGCTCGCTGGAGGAGCGGGGCCGCGACGCGATCGTCCGGCAGGGGGACGTCCGCGACCCCGGAGCGCTGGCCGCGCTGTTCGCGGCCGTGGACGAGCGCTGGGGCCGCCTCGACACGCTCGTCAACGTCGTCGGCGGAACGTTCCGGGCGCCCTTCGCCGACACCACGCCGAAGGGGTGGGACGCGCTGCTGCGCGCGAACCTGACGCACGTGCTGCACGCCTGCTCGCTCGCCGCCGAGCGGATGCGGGCGGGCGGGCGCGGCGGCAGCATCGTCAACATCACGACCGTCGAGGCGCACCGGGCCGCCCCCGGCTTCGCCGTCTACGCGGCGGCGAAGGCCGCGGTCGAGCAGTTCGGGCGGACGCTCGCCGTCGAGCTGGCGCCGGACGGCATCCGGGTCAACAACGTCGCGCCCGACTACGCCCCCACCGCCGCCCTCGCCGGGCTGTCGGCGGGCGACCACGCCCTGTCCGACCCGGCCGGGATCCGCATCGCGTTCCCCATGGCGCGGGTGGGCCGGGCCTCCGACGTGTCGGGATGCGTGGTGTTCCTCGCGTCGGGCCTGTCGTCCTTCGTCACCGGGAGCACCCTGCACCCGGACGGCGGCACCCACGCGTCCTCCGGCTGGTTCAACTGGCCCGGGACGGGATGGGCGAACCATGTGCCGATGCCGGTGCTGGAGAAGCTGGCGTCGGCGGAAGACTGACCGGTCGGCGGCCGTCAGGCGCCGGGGACGCGTCCGTGGCGTTCCTTGAGGACCCGGCGCAGCACCTTGCCGGACGGCAGGCGCGGGATCTCCTCGACGAACACGACCTCGCTCGGCCGCTTGTAGGAGGCGAGCCGGTCGCCGACCAGCGCGACCAGCTCGGCGGGACCGACCGGTCCGGCCGGGGCGACCGCCGCGACGACCGCCTCCCCGCCCGCGCCGTCCGGGATCCCGTAGACCGCGCAGTCGGCGACGCGGGGGTGGCCGTGCAGCACGGCCTCGACCTCGGCCGGCGCGACCTGGAACCCCCGCACCTTGATCATCTCCTTGGCGCGGTCGGTGAGCCGGACCCAGCCCTCGGCGTCGACGTGGCCGACGTCGCCGGTGCGGTACCAGCCGCTGTCAAAGGCGGCGGCGGTCGCCTCCGCGGGCAGGTAGCCGGCCATCAGCGACGCCGACCGCGCTTGGATCTCGCCGGTCTCCCCCGGTGCGACCGGAGCGCCGGTCTCCAGCGACACCACCCGCAGCCTCACGCCCGGGGCGGCGCGTCCCACGCTGTCCAGGCGCGCGCCGCGGACCGGGTTGCAGGCGATGACGGGCAGCTCGCTCGCCCCGTAGGCGGGCACCCACCCGACGCCCGTCCGGCGGGTGACCGTCTCGGCGACCTCCGGGGTCACCGGTGTCGCGCCCCACATGATGTAGCGCAGCGACGACAGGTCGAACGACTCCAGGTCCGGGTGCGACGCGATCGCCAGCGCGATCGGCGCGACGGCCATCTCCACGGTGATCCGGTCGGCCTCGATGGTCCGCAGGAGCAGGTCCAGGTCGTAGCGGCGGTGCAGCCGCATCCAGGCGCCGGTCTCCAGCGCCGTCTCGATGTTGAGCAGGCCGAGGATGTGGGACGGCGGGGTGGCGATCTGGATCCGGTCCCGCCCGGTCAGCTCAAGGGTCGTCCGCCAGTCCCGGACGGCGGCGCGGAACGAGGCGTGCGTGTGCCGGACGGCCTTCGGCAGCCCGGTCGTCCCCGAGCTGAAAACGAGGACGGCGTCGGCGCCGGGGTCGGGTTCGGGGAAGGCGGCGTCCGACGGTTCGACCGGCTCCTCGTCGAGGTGCAGCATCGGCAGCCGCCCGGCCAGGAGGGCCTGATCGCCCACCGCGTGCGCCGGCTCGGTGATCTCCAGGGCGTGCTCGACCTCGGCGCGCCTCCAGGCGGGGCTGAACAGCACGACCGCCGCCCCGAGCCGCCAGACCGCCCGGACGGCGACGACGAACTCGGGCCGGTTCGAGCACATGAGCGCGACGCGGTCGCCGGGCCGCACGCCCCGCCGCGCCAGCGTCATGGCCAGCCCGCCGGCGAGCGCGTCCAGCCGCGCCGCGCTGTACTCGCGCTCCTCGAAGGCGAGCGCGGCGCGCCCGCCCGCATCGCCGTCCGACGACCCCGCGCTCATGCGACCGGGGACGCGTTCGCCGGGTCGCCGTGCTCGCCGAGCCGGGGCGGCGGCCCGTAGCGGGGCTCGTATCCCGCGACCCGGATCGGGCTGCCGACCAGCCGGTACTCCCCCGCCTTCACGATCACGTCGGGGGCGGCCAGCAGCGCCTCCGGCAGCGTCCGCACGGCGGCCGCCGGGATGCCGAGGGGACGCAGCCGGGCCTCCCAGCCCGCGGCGGTGTCCGTCGCGAGGACGCCCGCCACGACCGCGAGGACCTCCTCCCGGCGGGCCACCCGCTCCGCCATCGTCGCGAAGCCCTCGACGCCCGTCTCCGCGCAGAACGCCTGCCAGAAGCCGTCGTGCGTGATGAACAGCGCGAGATGCCCGCCGGCGGTCGGGAAGAGCTGGGCCGGGACGTAGTACGAGTGCGCCCCGTGCGGCAGGCGGCGAGGCTCGGCGCCCTCGTTGAGGTAGGCCGACGCGCGGTAGTTGAGCTGGGACAGCATCACGTCGCGCAGCGAGACCTCCACCTGCCCGCCGCGTCCCGACACGATCTGGGCGAGCAGCCCGAGCGCGGCGGTCAGCCCGGCGGAGTTGTCGGCCGACGAGTAACCCGGCAGCGTCGGCGGCCCGGACGGGTCGCCGGTCAGCGCGGCGACCCCGGTGGCGGCCTGGACGACGTAGTCGAAGGCGGGGTGGTCGCCGGCGTGCAGGCCGAAGCCGGTGAGGGCGACGCAGACGATCCGCTCGTTGTGGCGGCGCAGCGCCTCGTAGGTGAGCCCGAGCCGGTGGATCGCGGACGGCTTCAGGTTGACCAGCAGGGCGTGCGCCTCCGCGACCAGCTCGGCGAGCCGGGCCTGCCCGTCCTCGGCCGTCAGGTCCAGCCGGACGCTGCGCTTTCCGCGGTTGAGGCTGGCGAAGTAGGCGTCGCCCACCTGGCGCGACAGGTCCCCGCCCGGCGGCTCGATCTTGGTGACCTCAGCGCCGAGGTCGGCCAGCATCATCGTCGCGTAGGGGCCGGCCAGGATGTGGCCGACCTCCAGCACGCGGATCCCCGCCAGCGGTCCGCCGCTCATCGCAGCTCCGCCGCCAGCCCCGCGAGCATCTCCTTGGTCCGCTCCTTGGAGGCGACCAGCTCGTCCCGGCCCTCCCCGATCGGCAGCAGCCGCACCGACAGGTCGGTGACGCCCGCGTCGGCGAACCGGCGCAGCCGCGCCTTGATGGCCGCCTCGTCGCCCGCCGCGCAGATGTCGCCGACGTCGCGGGCGGCGCCGTACTCCAGCAGCCGCCGGTAGTTCGGGGAGATCTCCGCCTCGCCGAGGATGCGGTTGGCGCGCTCGCGCGCCGCGTCGACCTCCGACGGGCGGCACAGGCACACCGGGACGCCCGCGACGATCCGGGGTGCGGGGCGCCCGGCCTCCTCGGCGGCCTTGGTGATGCGCGGGACGACGTGCTCGCCGATTGCCTTCTCGTCCGCCATCCACAGCACGGTCCCGTCGGCCCGCTCCCCCGCGAGCTTCAGCATCACCGGGCCGAGCGCGGCGATGAGGACGGGCAGCGGCCCCACCGGCCCGAGGCCCAGCGGGTTGTGCACGGTGAACGTCTTGTTCTCCACCTCGACCGGGCCCGGCCCGGCGAAGGCGGCGTCCAGGACATCCAGGTAGTCGCGGGTGTAGCCGGCGGGCCGCTCGTAGGGCAGCCCGAGCATGTCCCGGACGATCCAGTGGTGGGACGGCCCGACGCCGAGCGCGAGCCGCCCGCCCGTGGCGGCGTGCGCGGACAGCGCCTGCCGCGCCAGCGCGATCGGATGCTGCGCCTGCAGCGGCACCACCGCGGTCCCGATCTCGATCCGGCTCGTCGCCGTCCCCATCAGCGCCACGGCCAGCAGCGCGTCGAAGTCCGTCGGGACCTGCGGCACCCACACGGTGTCCAGCCCGGCGGACTCGGCCCACCGGGCGTCGTCGGCCATCCGCTTCGCCTTGCGGGCGGAGTCCCCGCGCTCCGGCCCGCTCATCACACCGATCCGCACGGCTCCTCCAAGTTCGCTGGGTCAGGTCGACGCGCACGCGGCCGGGTGCCGGCC
>NZ_JBEYYT010000148.1:0-21157 GCF_040645715.1 Spirillospora sp. NPDC046719
CTGCCGGCCCCGCCGGGGCGGGACGTCGTCTATCACGACATGCGCGGTCGCGAGGTCGCAGCTCCGCAACCCGTCGCCCATGCGGGCGTGCAGGACCGTCCCCTCCAGCCACACCGCAGGATGGGCGAACCGGCGCCGCAGGCGCGGCACCGAAGGCCACACCACGACGGTGGCGATCAGCACGGCCACGCCACCCGCCCAGGCGGCGACGCCCGCCCGCGAACAACTCCCCATCGTCACACCGACAGTGAAGGCGGCCCCCAAAGCGGCCGCCATAAACGCTCCCACGGCCAGCCCGGCGATGGCACCCGCCTTCCGCGCGCCGGTAAGGCCGTTCAACACGACGACGATCCCGGGCTCCACGCGGCGACCTCCTCGTCAGCGGAAGGACAAACCGACCACCGCCTCCGGCGCCCCGGCAAGCGATCATCCCCTCATTTTCTGAATTGCGCCAGCCGCGGGACGACGTCGGCGAGGGTCATTTCCACGTTGACGAAGGCCACGCCGTCCCGGCGACGCCGACGAGATCGTGGCGACGACGGGGGCGGAACAGGTCAGCGGGATCGGCTGTGGGTGGGCGGCTGTTGTTGAGGGCGGGGATGAGCTTTGATATTGCCCCGACCTGTCCACAGAACCGGGACAGCATCAGTCGCCGCGCGCGGCCTCGACACCCTGATCTCCTTTAGCCAGTGCTCACGAGCCGGACCTGGTCGATGAGCACCTCGGGCGGTGAGCCCCGGTCGGCCTCAACCATGATCTGCGGTCTGCGCCAAGCCACGTAGTTGGCGACGGCGGAAGATGAGATGCCCTCCATCTCCTGCTCAGCGACCAAGCGGTTGAAGATTCGGCGCGCCGTATGCCGCTGCTTGCGCGGGGCGTCCAGGTCCGTCCACAGCATCTGGTCGATCACCGCGCGAACGGCTCCAGCCGCGAGGACCACGGCGGCGGCTTCTTGCGAGGAGCGGGGCACGCAGTGGCCAGCGCCTTCCTGGGGTCTCAGGAGCTTTCAACGAAGCGCGCGCCCGGCCCAGGCGTGCGACAGACGTCCTCCGGGGCGAGGTGGCTGTGCCCCGCAGCGCACTGGAGGACGACCTTGACCGGCTCGTCGCAGGAGCTCGCATCGTCGACCGGCCGGTGCCGGACGATGACCGACGGGCCCTGCGGGTCGGCGAGGTAAGTGTCGCCCCATTCCAGGAGCGCCACGAGAGTGGGCCGCAACGCCCGACCCTGCTCGGTGAGCTCGTAGGCGAAGCGCTGCCGATCCCCGGGCTCCTGATAGGGCACGCGGCGCATCACTCCCGCAGTCACCAAGGTCTCGAGCCGAGTCGCCAGGAGATTCCTGGCGACCCCGAGGCGGGAGTGGAACTCTCCGAACCGGCGCGCGCCGTCCAGCGCTTCACGAACGATCAGCAGCGACCAGCGCTCCCCCACCACCGAGAGGGCGCGCGCCACCGAGCAGTTCACCGGGTCGATTCGCCGCGTCTCCATGGGACGAGTCTATCCATCTGGGTT
Organism: Spirillospora sp. NPDC046719; assembly: GCF_040645715.1. Lineage (NCBI taxonomy): Bacteria > Bacillati > Actinomycetota > Actinomycetes > Streptosporangiales > Thermomonosporaceae > Spirillospora > Spirillospora sp. NPDC046719. Next base: position 1,513 of record NZ_JBEYYT010000148.1, read on the forward strand.
TACAAGCTGTACTTAGCCCTCGTAGGCTCGCCTGCCTGAGTTGAAGAACTAAACCCAGCAAGGAGATCGACCATGCCCATGCTCGACGTGTACATTCCCGACGGCGCGCTCCAGCCGGACGCCGAGGCGGCGCTGCTGAACCGCATCACCGAGATCCTCATCCGGAACGAGGGATTCGACCCCGCCGACCCGGTGAGCCGTTCCGTCTCCTGGCTCTGGCTGCACCGACCGGCCGGCATCTACGTCGGCGGAGAACCCGCGGACGCCCCTCGCTACAAGGTCGTCCCCTCCGTCCCCGAGGGCCAGCTCGACGAGCAGAAGCGTGCGAGCGTCATCGCCGAGGTCACCGAGGCGATCCTCGACGCCGAGAACGGCGCCTGGCCGCGTGACGCCAGCCGGATCTGGGTATTCCCCACCGAGATCCCCGAGGGTCACTGGGGCGGCCGGGGCCAGATCAGGCCGCTCGCAACGATCCTCGCCCGGCTCACCGGCGACGACACCAAGCGGGCCCGTACGCTCGCGCGTGAGCGGATCGCTGCCACCCGAGCCGAACACACCCGCCTGCCCTGATGAGCGGCGAACGAAGCGGGGATCGATGCGGCCGGTGACACAGTCGTGAGGATCAGCCCGATTCAGGCGACGTCGGCCTTGACCACGAGCTCGCGGAGGCGTTCGTCGATGCGGTTGAGCCAGGAGCTGCTGGTCGGCGTGCAGGCGAGTTCGACGCTGTTCGCCGCACCCCAGTCGCCGACGCGGCTGTCCTTCTTCATAGTCAGGTGCGGGGAGAAGTTGCCAAGCACGAACGCGATGCGGTGGTGGCCAGTTCACCGCTGATGGCTTTCTCATCAGTGTTCCGGTATCCGGTTCGGTCGCACCCTCTGGGTAAACGTGCAGGAGCAGGGGACTGGCGTCGGAACCGGCTGGGGTTCGACGCGCATGCCGACGGCGGTGTAGGCGGCGGCGGGGCAGAGGGTGCGGCGGCAGGAGCGCGAGGCGCAGGCGACTAGGAACTGTTCTCGTCGCGACCGCCGTCGGCGAAGAAGCCGTCGCTTGGGGGCAGCACTCGGGGCGCCCGGCGTTGCGGATCACCTCCCGAATGGTCTCGGCGTCACGGTCGCGGCGGGTCCGCCAGCAGCCGTATCCGAAAGCGGGAATGTATCCGTCCTGCTCGGTGAGCACGGACGAGCTGTCTTCTCCTGCGCATGCACGGCCACCAGAGCCAGGTGGCGACGTGTTCACCCGGGTGCCTGATGGTGTCGGCTCCGCGCAACTGGAAACTTGGGTGTTCGCGAGAACACCGATCCGGGACGGTTATGAGGAGCCGGACGATGCCGTCGGGCCCGGTCCCGCTGTGAGCGGCGAGGCGGCGGGCGAGTCCGCTCTCGTTTGCTGCCGCCGGCGCCGGGCAACCCCCACACAGGGGTGATCAATATGACCGAGTTCGTCCGGACGACGGACTTGGACATCGGCTACGAGGTGAGCGGGCCAGAGGGCGGGGCGCCCTTGGTGGCCGTGCACGGCTGGCCGGACGATCCACATTGCTGGGGCGGGTTGCTGCCAGCCTGGCATGATGCCGGGTACCGGGTGTACCGCCCGTACCTGCGAGGCTTCGGGCCGACCCGTTTCCGCTCTGATGACAAAATGCGCAGCGGCCAGATCGGTGCGCTCGGCCACGACCTGGCCTGCTTCCTGGACGCCCTCGACCTCGATCAGGTCTTGCTAGTGGGGCACGACTGGGGTGCCCGAGCCGGCTACGTGGTCGGAGCGCTGTTTCCCCAGCGGGTCGCCCGCCTGGTGGCGATGTCCGCCGGGTACGCCACCAACCGGGCCGATGTGCAGTTGAGTTGGCCGTTGACTCATGCCTACTGGTACGAGTGGTTCGTCGCCACTGAACGCGGTCGGCGCGCGATGCACGAAGACCGCCGCTCGTTCGCCCGTTATTTGTGGCGCTCCTGGAGCCCGGAATGGGAATTCCAAGAGGCGGAGTTCGCTCAGGCGGCGGACGCCTGGGACAACGACGACTGGCCGCACATCACCGCGCATGCCTACCTGCACCGCTGGGGCGAAGCCCAGGGTGACCCCAGCTACGACGACATCGAGCGTCGCCTGCTCGAACCCGCCCCGGTGCAGGTGCCGACGCTGGTCCTGCACGGCGCCCGCGACGGCGACAACCTGCCCGAGACCTCCGCCGGCAAGAGCGCGCTGTTCACCGCTGAATACGAACGGATCGTCCTGCCTGACGTCGGGCACTTCCCACCCCGCGAAACACCCGACCAGGTAGCCGACCTGATCTTCAGCCACCGATGCGGCAGGTGAGGGCCGCCAAAAGCGTTACGCGGGCTGCTGGGAAAACAACGCAATATGGCTTACTTCGGCCGGTGGTCGTACCTCCTACACGACCGCCGAAGCGCCCGATGTTGCGGGCGCGTTGCAACAACCACTGTCCAGCTTCTAGCTGCACGGGCACTTCGAGGACGAACGACGCTCGAAGTACCCCGTGCAGGGCGGCCTACCCAGGTAGGGCCCGGCGGTGACCCGCACCGGGGCCGTGACCGTCGCGCGCCGCCTGCGGTGGCTGGTGCCGATAACGGAGGAGGATCCAAAGGCCGGCGGACATCAGGGAGCCCGCCAACCTCGCGAATCGGCCAGGTTGAGCAAGTCCGCTCATGTCGATGAGCGGTCTCGCGGGATTCCTAGAGTGGGCCTGCCATCATCGATGGCATGAACGATTGGGAGCTGTTCCTCCAGGAGGTGTCCTGGTTTCTCCAACCCGGAGAGAGCGTCGCAGTGGGCGAGGCGCAGCCATGGACCCGCGGATCGGCCGAAGACCTGCCTCAACTGTCCGCGCTGCTCGCCTCGGCGACTCTCACCCCCATCCGCGTCGAAGGCACTGCCTACGAGTTGCTGGCATGGGGACCACCGGACGATCGACGAGGATGGCTCTGCCACCCGCCGGAGAACGCGGGCAGCGGGTCTGTTCCGAAGACGCACGAGAGCTTCTGGAAACTCTGCGGCGGGATCCTCGAAAGGTTCGGTGAGCCCACCACCTGGTGGACCAATCAGAACGAAGTGCTCACTGCTGATGCGACACAGGTACGAGTCGCGGACGTCCTGGCCGACTATGCGTGGCTCTGGGAAGGCGACGACCTGAAGGTTTCAATCAACCCGAATGAGTATTATTCCGTCGCGATAGAAGCGAACGGCAATCTGACTCTGGCACATCGTGACAACGGTCGGGTACTTCTCTTCGCCCCGGACCATGCGTTTAAAGATGTCACACCATTGGAGGGTTCCCCGCCATATTCTCTGCTCACGATCGATGATGTGCCCGACCTGGCTACCTGGATAGAGGTATGTGCCGCAGCATGGCGACATTGGTAAGCCCACCGTCAGGAACCGCCGACGTCTCGCGTCGCCGCCCCTAGACTACGCATGCTGACGAGGATTCCGGAGGATTACCTCGTCATTCGGCTTCCTCATGGACGGTTTGAGTCTTCCTGAGTCGCGCGCCAACGCGCCTGACCAGACGCTCTTCCGCGGACGAGACGCCGAGGAAGAGGCGCGCAAGAGAAGCAGAACCAGCTAGTCGGGGTTGCATGCCGCGATACTCTCCGCTCGTCCGTCACGCAGCCGCCCCTGGCCCAGCCCTTAGGAACTGCCGCCGCCCTCTTCTGTCGCATATGGCGCCGGTTCGGAGCTCGGCGACCTGGCGGCGGCGGGGCCAGCACGGCACCACCTTGGCCACCAGAGCAGGAAGCCGCACGTCGGTCGGCCTGCCATGGTTGATCAGGCACCGAACTGGTGGTGCTCGCCTACTCGCCTACCGTTCCTCTTGGTAGCGGCGAGCGAGCCGTCTGATGACGGCCTCGCCGACGGCGGCGGGCAGGTATCCGGCTTCTGGGTGTGACTCGTTGTCCTCCCACTCGGGGATGTCTGCTGGCTCGTCGCCTCCGATGCCCAACGACACGTCACTATGGCGGGCGCGGAAGTAGAACCGTTCGCCGCTTGGCAGAAACCCTTCTACCTGCACTGGATCCGCCCCACAGGTCACCTGTGCCTCCCAGCCCTCGCTCCGCAGGGTGGCGGCGAGTTGGAGCCAGGACGCTTGGTGCTGCTGGTGCCACCGCCGTCGAGCTTCATCCATAAGGTCATGGTGCTGGACCGGCGAGTGCGCTGACCACCTACGTTCGCTGGGGCCGACGACACGCTGGTCGATCTCCGCGATACTGGGGCCCGGGCCTCATTGTCGATGGCGATGTGTTCGCTGTCCGAGGGTGAGGTCTGGATGGCAGAGCCCAGTGGGCTGATCCCGCATTTCAGCACAGCGGCCACCATTCGCTCTTCTGTGAGGCGAGTCAGCGGGGCCACCCACAACAGCATCCGTCCAGCCTCGCTCGTACGCTCGGCATTTGTGCACCACTCGCGTCGACCCGCCAGTCACGCTCTGCCATCTTGGGGCCAGGCCAACTCCGGGAGCGGAACGCCGGAGAGCCCTAGGATCCCGGGATGAGTAATGATGAGTGGAACCACATGATCCGTTCGGCGAAGCAGGGAGAGACCGGCCCTTGGACGTGCCCTGAGTGCGACGAGTGCGCCGTCGAGTTGGGTCAGCGGTTCAAGCAGCGCCACGTAGTGGAGTACACACTGATGTGCCTCGCCTGCCAGGCAGAGGTCGTTGCACCTGCCTGAACTCGCCCGTACAAGGCGTGCCGGCAAGAAGCGTGGTGAGCCCCAAACCGGCTTGATCCTGCCGTGGTTCGGCTGGTCGATGCTGGGCGGCTTTCCCGGTCCGACGGCGCGGCATTGGGCAGGAGCCGATCCCGCAACCTCACGGTGGCGGCGATCAGTGTCCCGCTGTGGCGCGCAGGGCGGAGGCGAGGGTGCGCAGCGCTCTGCGAGCGGCCGGCTCGGACGGCCGTGTTTGCAGGACGACGCTGCGAGTGGGCAGCGGCGGGAGGCCGAGTGATTCGCCCATGTCCATGGTGCCGGGCGGGGTCACCCGGGGGCTGAGCGCCGCCACGGCCAAGCCTGCCGCCGCGGCCGCACCGATGGTCGCGATGCCGCCGCCCACGAACGCCTCCTGCCAGGCGATGCCCGCTTCGTTCAGCGCGGTCACCGCCATCTGGTGCACATGGCATGACTCGGCCTGCAGGGCGAGGCGCAGAGGCTCGCCGGAGCGGTGTTCGAAGTCGGATGAGGCCATCCAGCCGAAGGACTCCTCCATCAGGACTTCACCGTCGGTGCGGCGGCCCTCGTGGCGCAGCACGATGGCCGCGTCCAGCGCACCGCTGTCGAACAGGTCAAGGAGCTCCCACGAGCTGGCGATCCTCACCTCCAGCGTCAGGTCTGGCTCCGCTCGCCCTATCTGGCGCAGGAGGTGGGGCAGTTCGGTGCCGACGACGTGGTGGCTTATGCCGATCGATAGGCGTTGCCGCTGGACGCCGAACGAGCCCAGCGCGCCCGCGTGGGCGGCCAGCAGTTCACGTGCGGGCCCGAGGAAGGCGGCGCCGTCTTGCGACAGGCGGACCAGGCGAGGCGTACGGTCCAGCAAGCGGCGGCCCAAGACGTCCTCCAGCCGCTTGATCTTCAGGCTCACGGCGGACTGGGTGGAGTCCATCGCCTCCGCCGCGCGCGTGAAGCTCTTCATCTCGGCGGTCAGCACGAAGGCCTGCACAGCGTCCAGGGCGAGCATCTTCATCGTCACACCAACCATTGGAATCTTTAATGACTGAAATATTTTAGGATGACTTTTTTGAATGACCAAGTGATGGCTACGCTCCGTACCGTCCCGAGGAACGGAGTCAGACCATGCCCTTGGTCCAAGTGTCGTTGCGGCGAGGCAAGTCCGCCGAGTACCACCAAGCCCTCTTCGAGGGCGTCTACCGCGCCATGCGCGAGACCTTCGACGTGCCGGAAGACGACCGCTTCATGACGATCACCGAGCACGACGCCAGCACCTTCAGCGTCAGCCCCACCTACTACGGCGTCAAAAGGAGCGACGATGTGGTCATCATCCGGATCACCGCCAACAACACGCGCGACCTCACCCAGAAGCAGGCGCTCTACCTGCGCATCGTCGAACTCTTGAAGGCGAACCCCGGCGTGCGCCCCGAAGACGTGTTCATCAATCTCGTGGAGGTACTGCCGGAGAACTGGTCGTTCGGCCATGGCATCGCGCAGTACGCGGTGCAGCAGGGCTGAGGGGAACGGTTCGCTCCGCGCCTACTGCGTTCCGGCGACATGTGACGGCACCATATGGCGCCAGCACCGATCGTGGACAGTTTGGCCTATCGGCGTAACCCAGTCAGTTGGGCGGGCGGCCGAGATACGCCAGAAACTGGCAATAGCGATCCTAAACGCGGGTTATGTGACACATAACGCCGCCGAGTCGGCGGTACCGTATCGGGCGGCCGGTCGGGGCTGACTCCTGCGGATGCCGGTTGATGCGACAAGTAATCGAGATTCAATGAACCGGCCCGGCCGCGGGTGCGAGCGCGCGGCGATGGCGTCCGCATCCGCCGCCGTGGAGGTGGACGGGTTCCCAAAGGGAGCCAGGTAGAGGTTGCCCTCCTCGGTGTTGGTGCCCGCCAGCAGGTCGACGTCCGCTCCGTCGCCCGCGGCGACGGCGTCGGCCGGTTGCCGGTCGAGCACGATGCTGAACGGACTCAGCCCGATGAGCGGGTCGGTGTGCGTCTCGGTGGGACAGCGGCGAAGGCGCCGGCGTGCGGCTCGACTCCCACGGCCCGGCCCGGCCCGGCCCGGCCCGCGGCGCGGGTCGCGCGGGCGGCCTGCTCTGCCTAGCCGGTAGTTCAGCGTCACGAGGACGACCCCGTCGCGGGCGAAGGCGGCGCCGTCGTAGATCCCCGAACGGGGAGCCCGCCACGAAGCCGCCGCCGTGCACGAACACCATCGCGGGCAGGCGTGCGCCGCCGGCCCCCGGTACCTCAAGCGGCTGCGCGCTTCACTCGACCGGCACGTTGCCAGTGACCCTGGTAGCAGTGATGGGCCGCAGGTCAGTGGCCCGACCGAGGGAGCTCAGGTGGCGGGCTTGGTCCCGGACGCGGAAGGGGACCGCGGAGTCTGCTCGATCAAGATGGCTGTCGCACGTTCCAGCAGCTCGCAGAAGGCGGCGTGTTCGGCGGGTGTGAACGCATCGGTGAGCGCACGCTCCAGCACGATCACCTCTTGGTAGGCGCGGTCCAGCAGCTCGCGGCCCGCCGCGGTTTGGGTGGCGATCATCACCTTGGCGTGCACCGGGGACGGCTCGCGGGTGATGAGGTTCTTGTTCTGCAGGCCGGTGAGCACGGTGGCCATGGTCTGCTGGGTGACGCCGCAGGCACGGGCCAGTTGGGCGCCGGACATGCCGCCCTCACGGGCGAGCGCCAGCAGCACCGTGTACTGCGTCATGGTGAGCCCGTGCCTGCGCAGCACCGCCTCGTGGTGTCCCATCAGCGCCTGCTCGGTGCGCCTGATCCGGGTGCACAGATACTCCTCGACCGGGATCTCCGCCATCACTCACCACTTTCACAACTCACTGTGTTGACTCAGCATCCTGATACTCGTACCGTGGTCGACTATCAGGATACTGAGACAGCTCAGGAGGCTGCAATCATGAAGGCTGTCGTGCTCGGCACCGACGACCGGTTCCACCTCACCGACCTCGACGAGCCCACCCCCGGCCCCGGCCAGGTGGCCATCCGAGTCGCCTACGCCGGAATCCAGTACGGCGACGTGCTGGTCCGCAACGGCCACTTCCCCGTGCCCCGCCCGTTCGTCCCCGGCTTCGAAGCCGCCGGGCACATCATCGCAGTCGGTGACGGCATCGACCCGGCCCGCATCGGCACACCTGTCACCGCGCTGACGAGCGCCGGCGCCTACGCCGAAGTCGTCATCGCACCCGCCGTGCTCACCCTTGAGGCCACCGACCTGGACCCACGAGTCGCCGCAGGCTTCGGCTGGATCACCCCCACCGCCTACGACCTGATCAACACCGTCACCCGCGTACGGCCCGGCGACCGCGTGCTCATCCACGCCGCCGCGGGCGGCGTCGGCACCCTGGCCGCCCAGTTCGCCAAGGCCGCCGGAGCCGCGGCAATCGTCGGCGTCGTCAGCAACCAGGACCGGGCCGACTACGCCGCACCATTCGGCTACGACCAAGTGCTGTTGCGCGAGCAGTTCCCCCAAGGAGTCGCCGACGACCAGTTCGACGTGATCCTCGACCCCATCGGCGGCCCCACCCGCCACGCCAACCTGGAACGCCTCGCCCCCCACGGCCGACTGGCCGTCTACGGCAACATCGCCACCTTCGAGCCCGTCGAAGTCTCCGCCAACGACCTGCTCATGCAGGGCAAATCCCTGCTGACCTACAACAGCAACCTACTGAGCCAAACCCACCCCGAACGCCTCGCCGCCAGCGCTCGCCGGGCCCTCAGGCTCCTGACCGACGGCCAGGTCCACATCGACATCACCGCCGAATACGAACCTGCCGACCTCGACACCGCCATCCAGCGACTCGCCAACGGTGCCACGCGCGGCAAGACCATCCTCCGGATCACCTGACCACAACCCGCAGGCACACCAACTGGAAGGCCGCCCCACGCACAAACCCGAAGGCGACCTTTCAGCACGACACCCACCGCGCACCGATAAGCGACCGCACCCCTCACCTGCCACAACGAAGACCGGGATCGCCACCTCAAATTCCGCGATGCTCGGGACAACCTCCCGCGCCGGTCTTCCTGATCGCCGTGATCAACGCCGACAAGCGCCTCAACGTGATCGTCCGCAATCCCGGCGGCTCCTACCAGCCCGGCAAGTTCGCCGCCCTGGCCAACCGAGTGGCCAGACCCCGGGTCGGTGAAGTCGGGGCCGTCTCCGTGGTCGGGGCTTCCACGCGCGGCGTGGTGTATTTCCGGGTGGCTCCGGAAACGCCGATCGACCTGTCCGATGAACGGACGAGTGCAGTCGTCCGACGGCCACACCGGTGGGCGCGGTCTCCCGTACCGTTCTCGACGGAACTGACCGGAAGGAGCCTTTCTCATGGATGAGGACGAGCAGTCCCCGTCCGCGGTGGCCGGGCCGGCGTCCGCGCCCGTCCGGACGCCACGGCGCAGATGGCCGGCGAGGACGATCGCCGTGTTGGGGGGCGTCCTTGCGGTGGTGCTCCTGGCGGGCGCGGGCCTGTGGTGGTTCAGCCCCTGGGAGCGCATGACGGGTCTGCGCGGTGCGCCGCCGAAGGCGGTGGACGAAGTGCCGTCCGAGGGGGCGCGGTACTTCGGGGACGTCGTGGATCCGGTGCTCGCGGCGGGCGCGGTGGTGGAGAAGCACGGTCGGGGGGTGCGGGCCGTCGACCTGGCCGGCGGCCGCACGTGGTGGAACCTGAGCAGGCCGGGGCGGGCGAGCGTCACCTCGGTGTGGAAGGTGGACGGCAGGCGCGTCGCCGTCGTGTGGAGCGACCGCCGTCTCACCGTCGTCGACGTGCCGTCCGGCCACCGCACGCATGTCGAGCTGCCGAACCGGTCCGCGGCCGCGCACCTCATGAGCACCGAGAAGGTGCACGTCGAGGCCGGCGGGCTCACCGGCCCGGATGGGCGCCTGCTCGTGGCCGCCGTCCAGGACCGCGAAATCGATGCCTACGACGCTTCATCGGGCCGACGGGCCTGGACGCGGCAGGCGCCTCGAAACTGCTTCTACCAGGAAGCGGTGCAGGACGGCATCGAGGTCCAGACCGGGTTGCTGTCGCTGGACGTCGACTGCTTGGAGTACGGCGGCCAAGCGGCGGACTACACCTACAGCACGTTGCTCGCCCCGTCCGGTCAGCCGCTTAAGGGCTTCGAGCATTTCCCCGGCGGTTCGCTGCTACCGGCCGGTGACCACGAGCTGCTGCAGGACAAGCAGGACGGCGACGTGAGCAGTCACGGCTACCGGCTGATCGACTCACGGTCGGGGCGGCCATTGTGGCGAGTCCGCCAATGGTCGTCCTCGGGCGGGCCGGACGCCGTGACCGCGGCCGCCGGCCTGGTGGTGGTCACCGACCAGGAAGGCGGGAAGGTCGCGTTGTACCGCGCCATCGACGGGCGACTGCTGTGGCGGCGCGAACTCGGCGACTCGGTCCTCTTGCAAGCCGGCATGGTGATCGCCGGCCGGGTACGCGTCATAGAGAAGGAGCCGCCTCCGATCAAGGTCCTCACCTTCAACGCGACGGGTGGGGACGCAGGGCAGCAGGAACTTCCGATGTTCGAGGGCGCCGGTCTCCCGGAACTGGCGGGAGGGGCCTACGGCACCCTCGTGGTCGCGGACTCCAACCCCGAGCCCAACGGCAGCGAACGCCCCTCCGTCCTTCTCACAGGCGGCCACTGATCACGGCGATCGGCATTGGAAAGCGCGCCGTCGAGACCAATCCCCCACCGGGGCGCGGAAGGTGAGCGAGCCCGGTCGCCACGCTGTCGGCGGCCAGGAGCGGGCCGGCTGGACGGTCCATCCCGCTTCTTCGCAGATCTCCCGGGCGCAGCCAGGTGCGGCGGTTCGTTGTCCTCCGCGACACCGCCGGGCAGGCCCCAGTCGGGGCGGTAGTGCGTCTTCACCGGCAGCACGTGCCCCTGCGGACCGGTGAGCAGCATGCCCGTAGCCCCAGGCAGCAGGCAGGCAGTTGCTCGATCCAGGGGGTGGGGTCCGTCCATGGCACCGGGCGATGGTGGCATCCGACCGCTGATCGCCTCCACCGTCGAGACGGTGCGCACCTACCTGGCGGGCCCGTCCACCATGGCCCTGACCATTGACCGTAAGCGCTTTGTAATCGCTGATGGGCATCATCGTCACCATTCCGCTACGGAGGGAGCAGCGCGGATGAGTGCGGCTCGAACGCCCGGCCCATCTCAGGTGGGGAGCGTGGGCAGGGGCTGCCAGTTGGTGGCATTGGCGCTGATCGGAGCGGTCGTGTTCGTCACCTGGAGGGCGTGCGCTCCGGACCAGCCCGAGCATGCGCCACCACTGCTGGTCGGAACCGCCAAGCCGGGCGCCACGCGCATCGACCCGGGAACGGTCGGCCGACCGGACGGCTTCGTCGACGGAACGGGCTGGCCGGACGCGTGCGCGTTCCTCAGCGACGCGGAGATCCGGGCCGTCCTGCCACAGGCGGCCCGGATCCGGCGGACGGGCGGCGAGGTCAGGCTGCGCACGATGAACGCGTTCGACGCCACCGGCGGCCCGCTGACCGCGCCACGTGGTGGCTGTACGTACAAGTTCGAGCTGCCCGGGCTGCACGGGGTCGTCATCCGAGTGGTGGAGGAGATCGACGCGCGTCCCGAGGTCGTGGACATGAACTGGTCGAACCTGATCTCCCACCGCAATGACGTGCCCGGTGCCCTCGGCGCCGAGAACTGCGCGGCGGGGATCACGGCCCAGCCCATGACCTGCCGAAAAGGCCAGCTGGCCTATGACGTGAGTTTCGACCTCCTGCAGGCCTTCTCCACGCCCGCACTGCGCGGCCGCAAGCTGCACGTAAGGCACGGCGGCAGGTCCACCGCCTTTGATCTCGACGACGACAGACGCGCCCTCGGCCGCTTCCAGAGCACCGTCGTCGAACCGGAACTGGCGAAGACGATCAACGCGAAGATCGTCAAAGCCGACCGGGCCCGATCTTGACCGCTGGCGCGCAGGCCCTCCACAATCCGCACGGCCGACTCCACGCCGCAGGCCGATCGTTCCGCCCATGTCCGGACGATGACCCCGCGCAACGAACGTGCCCAGACGCGGGGAAAGCCCAGACTCCTCCTAGTACTCCAGCCGCACTTGGAGATCTCGGTCGGATGGGCCCGGGACGCGCGCCCCGGTGCATTGCGCCCCCCCCGGCAGCCTGTGCGTGATGACGAGTCCGGCGCGGGTTCACCTGGCGCAACGCCATCCCGTCGCGCAAGATCGCCCTCGGCCCGGCAGGACGGGTGCTCCGCAGCCGACGAGTGTCCGTGACCATGCACACCGTCCGCTAGAGGGATCGCCGTCCTGCCGGACGAATCCCAGTTCCGGTCAATGGGCCGGGTTCTCGCTGAGCACGTGCAACGGGTCGAGGGCTCCCCCTGTGTTGTATCGGTAGCCCGTGATGCTGGCGAAGACCTCGATGATCGGCGCCTCGTTTCCTCCGGATATCGCACGGGCCGTTCGTACCGGGACGTTCAGCATGGCGGCCCGCTGCCCCGGCAGGGTGTCCGGATCGAATTCGAACACCTCCCACTCCTCGCGCGGGGGGGCGAGGCAGAATTCGAGATAGTCAGCCGCCTTGGCGCCTTCGCTCTCGATTTCCACGAGTTCGGCGAAGGGCGCCGGTGGCTCCCCGATGGTATAGAGCAGACCGCCCTCGTCCACCACCGCCGCTTTCCATGTCATCCCGCCGTCGGTCCAGCAGGCGGCGCTGAAGCCCATCGACGTCTCCATGACCTCGAAGGTGAGGAGCCGCGTGCCGGTGCTGAGGCTGCGCAATCCGTCCTCGTCGTTGTGCAGCGTGCGCTTCTGGTCGACGATGAAGGTCCAGCCGTCGATCGGCGGGCTGACGCACCAGCCCGGTGTACGGCTGGAGGTGGCGGTGTCGTAATCGGTCGTCCGGTCGCCGACCCGCTTGCCCAACCGCGAGGCGACCTCGCCGACCGGCAGGTTCTCGACCGCGATGACCGAATGGTTGAATCCCATGACCACCCTTCCTCGTGAACGACCCCCGGAGCCTATTGCCGGGCCTTCCCCACGTCGACCCCGCGCCCCGAATCAAGGCGGCGAGATCGAACGGGTGCCGTCCCGGCCGCGTTGGACCATGCATTTCATCGTGCACAGGTCCTTTCAAGAGGTGTGTTCTGGTGAGGGCTCAGGGCTCCGTGGCGGTGTTGGCGCACCTCCCGGGCCCGCATTCACGTTCAGGTGCTGGTGACGGCCTCCTTTCGCGAGCGGGTGTGTCGTCATGACGGCAGCGAGGCGCTAGCCCGGCGCCTCCGAAAACAGAGGCGATGGCGGAGCGGGCACTGATCGAACGCCGCAGCCCCGAGACTGGGCGGCCCCTCGCGCGATCCGTAGCGCGGCCATGGCTGAACCGCTGCCGGGTTGCCGTCACCGGCCGGCTCTACCGAACGCGCGGGCGGCGAGCGCGGCCGGCGCCCGGGGCGCGAGCCGTACTGGCTGACCGACACCGACCGGAAGGCGTTCGCCTACTTCCATGGCAGCGTCGCCGCGGTGCATGCCGCCGCTCGCGATACACCGGACGGCGGCGCGCTGGCCGGGACGGCGTCGTCGGACGGGAATCGGCCGCCCGCACCGGTGCCGCTTGCCCGGGTGTCGCTGCGGTCGCTGGAGCGGGCGTTCGCCCGCGAGTTGCCCCCGCCGAGCGTGCGGCATTCACCGGCTGGCAGGGTCCGGCGGAGTCGATACCGATGATCCACAAGATCGCGATCACCCATACGCTGACTCACATGTTCGACGAAGGCTGGGAGGCCCGCCTCGGGTGGACCCACGGGCTGATTTCCGCAGTCCCGGCCGAGCGGGAAATCGCCCTGCGGCACCATATGGCCACCGGCGCCGCCGTGTCGGCGGCGCTTCAGCGAATGAACAGGCAGTGGCACCGCACCAACGCCGACTACAGCGATCCAGTGTTCCGCCAGTCCATCGCCGAGCACATCGCCGCGCAGCGTTACGGCTTCCCCTCCGGCATCTGGCAGCAGGTCTCCGCGAAGGACGTGCCGCACTGGCCCGGGCTGCCCTACGTCCTCAACTTCCTGGAATGGGAGGCCCGCTATCCCGACCTATGGACCACACACGCCAAGCATTGGGGAACCAAGGAAAGCTGGCTGCGAGCTCTCGCCGTCCCCGGGCACGAGGAGATCACCCGCGAACGCCTCGCCGCCATGCTTGAGCTCGTCCTGGCCAGGGCCTACCGCTGCAAGGACAGACGCTACGTCGGCATCGCACGCGTCATCGACAGCCCCGAACTCCGCAATCGAGTGGCCTCTGTGGCCGAGCAGCCCAACCCGTGGGCCAGGCTCCACGCCACCTACGTACTGGACATGCTGCGGCACCCCGAACGCCCCAACACCCGAGCCGTATGGGAAAGGCATGTGGCCGGAGTGAGGCGGACCGTTTAGCCACCGCGCGGCGCCACCCACGCATCTCATGTGTCGGGCGTGTGGCACTCCACCGACCGCCTACCAGCACAGACCCGCCACCAGCCAGGGTCTGTCAGCATCACCCGTCCCGATGGTGTGCCACAGACCGCGGTGCTCGACCGGGTCGCCGACCCGATCGCGGTCCGCGACCTGATCGACCGTGCGATCCACGAGATGCGGGGCCTCGTTCACGGCAGGCAAGTCAACGAACGCAAAGACGTCAGCGTGCATCGGTTCGACACCACAGGTGGATTCGGGTGGGCACCCGGAAAACCCGCCCTCCCCCACTACCAGGTACCGCCGAATCCGCGACAGTCGAGCAGCCATTGCCTCCGCCCGCACCTCTTCCGGCCGCGGCTCCGCTGATCACTCCGACGACGTTCCGCCCGCCCCCGCGTCACCGAGCTCTTCCACTATCCGCTCGATCTCCTGGGCCAGCCGGGAGTCCTCTTCCATACGCGGCCTGAGCGCCGATGCGGCGCCGTACTTCAGCGCGGTGAGAGGGACGTACCGACCGGTGCCGCCCTGCGTGCCGGCAGGCGGGCTGCCGTACTTCCCTTCGAGACAGGCCCATTCCATCGCGTTGAACGCGATGATGCAGTCCTTCCAACCCGACCAGCTGCACTGCTCCGCCCGCTGCCGCCGTTTGTACCGCTGTTCCTCCAACACCAGTTGCAGGCCCTCGTAAGAGAACTCGTACCGGATGATCGGATGCGGATAGATCCCGGTGTCGTACTCGTAGACGGTCTTCCGATGCGTGTCGTACATCCCGAACAACATCGCCGTCGCGAATCCCGAGCGTCCGAAGACGACATCGGGCCGCTTGACCGCGAGCCGCGCCCAGTCCGGGTGCACGAGGAGGATTCGGGCGAAGTTCTGCCCGGCCAGGACGTCGGCGTGCACCTCCATCCCGCGTCGCAGCCGCGTCTGGTCGAGATCAGGCCGGGTGCGCGGGTCGCCGGCCCCGGCCAGGTGGGCAAGTCGGTCGTGGCCGGCAGTGACGTGGGCCAGTTCGTGCAGCGCGAGAAAAAGCAGGCAGTGACAGGTCACGTCGTTCGCCACCGCCTCCCGTCTTCTGTTGCCGGGCGTCCGCCGGTCGAACTCGCTAAGCCTGTCCCAGTAGCCGGGGTCATCCTCGACGTCCTCGCCGAAGATCACGGCCAGGTCGGGGGCGACCTCCCAAGGGAAGTCCCGGGTGTCCATGGCCGAGCCCATCACGTGGATGATCGGCTTGTCCTCGTGCAGGTGCCACAGCAGGCGGCGCGCGAGAACCCTGGCCCGGCCCAGGGCGCCGAGCGGAATGAAGACGGCGGCTCGGCGGTCGTCGAGAAAGGTGACACCGCACCGCAGCGACGGCGAGTTCGTGATCACGAGGTGGATCGCGTCCTGGACGGAGGTGCGCCTGAGCATGCTCCGCATCACTCCGCCAACGATCTGGAGGGTGTCGCCGACCGCGTAGGCACCGTCCGGGGTCAGGCAGTCCTCGATCAGTTCCTCGTCGGCCGCCCCGCCGGCCAGCGCGACGGCCTCCTCGAACCGCATCTCGCTACTCGCCGCCGGGCGCGGCGCACAGCCTGTCGACCCCGTAGTGCATGATCATGACGGAGAGGGCCGCGACGGGCACGGTCACTCCGAAACGGCTCGCCAGAACGTCGACGAGAGCGCCGAGCAGCGCGTTGCGGTCCTTGTCGGCGCTGGCGACCACCGCCCCGGACCCGCACACGGCCGCCCGGAACGCTTCCATATTCGCCTGGAACCAGCGCCGCGCGACGAGCCGCTTCTCCGCGTTGTTCGCGTCCTTGGCCCCGAATGCGTCCGCGAGCAGCGCCTCGCCGATCAAGACTTCGATCTCGTCCAGGGGGAGCTCGAGAATGGGGTCCATCGGCGAAGGCGCAGGCGGCATGAAGGCGTACCCCTCTGAAGGTTCTGACCCGGTACCCGCATCCTCCCAAGAGAGCGGCGTCGGCGTCAGCCGCACGGCCGGGCCTGGACACGCCGCGCCCCAAAGCGCCCACAGCCCTGAAGGTGACCGCCATTCGTCGGGAAGTCGGCACGCACGGTACGGCCGCACGGGCCACCTGTCCACGACCCAGCAGATGCAGCGCGGTCGGCCCGGAGGCCACCAGAACGCTGGTGGAGGAGGTGCGGACCAGGTGCCCGCCGGCGCCTCCGGCGAGCATCCCGTAGCGGCGGCCCAGCGATCCCAGCACGACCACCTCACACCTGCCCGGGCCGAGGCTGCGCACCGATGGGGGCGGCTGCGCGGGGCACACGCTAGGGCGTGCATGGCCAGATCGGCGGCGTCCGGCGCGGCCCTCCTCGACCAGGCACGGCACACATGCTGGTGTTTCACCAGTGCCGCCGTCATCACCGGAAAGAACTGAACCATAATTGTCTTACTCACCAGGAAGACTGCAGCTATGGAAGTGGGTTCAGCCGGTTCCGCGAAGCCCTCGCCGAACATGAGGGCACCAACCTCCACGACATGGCGGCATTTCGAAGCGAAAGGATCGGAGGCCAGCAGGTTCCAGGGCCTCCACGGCGAGCCCGACTCCCGCTACGGTGCTTCCTGGAGTGGCTCGTCCGCCGTCAAGGCTCTCCCGCGGGCGAAAGCACGCGCGCCCAGGCACTGTCGGCGGTGTTCGTGAACCCGGCGGGGCCATGCCATGGATGGCCCTCAACACATGGTCATTGCATCAATAGTTACTCGGGAGCAAGCCTTGCGCAGATCGAATCTACCGCCGGATGAGCGAGCCGCCATCGGCAATCGGCTCACGCGACTTTGCTGGCGCTTGATAATCGGAGCGCTCGGCCTCATTCCCCCGCTGATAGGGTTGATCTACCTTAGCGACCGGACGCACTCAGCATTCCTGCTTTGGCTTGGCCGAGGCGTCTGCCTTTGCGTCTTACTGCTTCTGGCGCTGAGTTTCGTCGCGGTCTGGGTCGGAGCATACGTTTCGTATGACCCCGACGAATAACCCGGGTGATCCGCCTCATGATTCCTGGGCGCTGCCGCTGCTGGTCCCGTTGACGCCGGCAGAACGCCGCCACGCCCGCCCGGGCCGGCGAACCGTGGCGCTGGCGTGGGCGGCGGGCGTGCTGCCGGCGGGCTACATGCTGCTGTGGACCCCAGGCCATCCCCGAAGCCGGCGCGGGGATCTCGACGGTGGCCGTGAACATGCAGGTGCCGCTGCTGGCGCTGGTGGTCGACCGTGAGTCACCGGGACGCCGGTTCGCCCTGGCACTGCCGCTCCTGCCGGCCGGCACTGCCGGGTGATCGAAAAGACCGGGTACGGTCCGCCGACGACCGACCCGCCGCCACGACAGGAGGATTGTCATGCACGCTTCGCTGCGACCGGGCCTGGCCGCACGGCTGGACTACCTCGTCCCGCCCGAGCGCACCGTCCCTCGTCTTCTTCCCGAATCCGAACACTTCGCCGCCCTGCCCCCGGTCCTTGCCACCGGCTACCTGGTCGGCATTGTGGAGTGGACCTGCATGCGCGTCCTGGAAGGGCATCTGGAGGATCACGAGCAGACCCTGGGGGTGCATGTCGACCTGAGTCACCAGGCCCCCACTCCCCCGGGCAGCCCCCTGACCGTCCACGCGGAACTCACCGCGATCGACGGGCGACAGTTGACCTTCGACGTCCGGGCCCAGGACGATGTCGCCACCGTCTGCCAGGGCACCCACCGCCGTAGCGTCATCGACACCGAACGCTTCCGCGCACGGCTCGCCACGCGACTCCCCACCTCCCTCGACACCCCCTCCGCCACTCCTCGTCCTCCGCACAGCGAACGTTCCTGACAGGTCGGGTCATCGAACACGACACTTCACGACCGTGTGACCTGGCGCTACCGCAATCACCTGTGCTTCCACCACCTGGCGGGATGCTCTGACCGGCCAGGCCACCAACTCAGTCGATGTTGCAGGAAGGCCCTTCAGCCGAGCGCTGGCGGTTTTCAGACGAGACCGGCGTAGCGGCGGCAGCTCTCCCGATCCCACCCGAGGAATTCGGGGCCGTCCTCCTCAAGTGGGCGGCACTGGCCGTGGCGAGTTCGGCGATGACGCGGGTATCCGTGACGCCCGTGCGGCTCAGCGCAATTGCGGCGCCGTAGCGGACGAGCGGTTCGTCGTCGGTAAGGCGCTCCCGCATCCGGTCGATGAGTCCGTCGTCGGACAGCAGCCCCAGCGAGATGAGCGCGTTGGCCGTGACGACCGGGACGGTCTCGACGTCTCGCAACGCACGCAGCGGTGGGATCGACGCGGGCGCCTCCTCGGGAAACCAACCGAGGAGGTAAGCCGCGGTGGCGCGAACACCGGGAACCGGATCGCTCAGCAGGCGGTGCACGGTCGGCAACCCGGCGCGGACTGCATCGTAGGCGGCCAATGCGGCGGTGGTCATGCGCAGGGGCTCGTCGAAGTCGTCGAAGACCGGACCCGCGGCGCGGGCGCGGCGCTCCTCCTCCTTCGGGTCCGCCGCCTGCATCCGGGCCGCTTCGCGCCGCCAGCCCTCGATATCGGCGCCTGCGGGCAGGTGCTCGTCGGCCCACCCGACCGTCAGCTCCGACAACAGGAGAAGAAGCTCTCACGCAGTACCGCGACCATCGTTGGCCGGCCGCCGGCGTCGGCGCGCGCCCTTCCTGAGCCGTCACCGGCCACCGTCGCCTGTTCAGAACCCGGCGACCTGACCGTGGCCGCCCCGCATCCGATGACGGGCTACTTCGGTTTCGGGCCCGTCCAGACGGTGAGGTCGAAGGTGATGCCCGCCGGGTGCTCGGTCGCGTGCCGCACCGTCAGCAGCCCGGTCGCCCCGTCGGCGGCGATCAGGCACAGCCGCCGTCCCGCGGCCTTGCCGACCTCGATGCGGTCCTCGTAGTTCGTGGTGTTCCGGCAGGTCTTGTAGTCGCCCTGCGCGCCGGCGGGGAGCATCGCCATCTCGGCGTCGCCGGACGCGTCGACGTAGCCGTACTGGACGCCGACGTCCAGGTTCTTCGACTCGTCCGCGTCCGGCATCGCCGGGTACTTGCGCGGGTGCGCGGGGTCGCGGCTGAGGCGGATGTAGTGACCGGCCGTGAGCTGGACGTTCCGGTAGGAGCCGAGCCTCTTCCCGCCGGACGTCGACGCGGCGGCGGAGGTCCCGTCGTCGTTCGGCGCAGGCGGCGGCGGGCCGGAGGAGCAGCCCTTCACCATCACGATGATGGCGACGAAGAGCACGAGCGGTCCGATCAGGCATCCGGCGACGACCCCGCCGGATAGGCCGAATCCCCTGGCGAAGCCCGCCCCGGCGGCGCGGCCCGGCCCCGGCGCGGTCGCCGGCCGGGGCGCCGGACGCGGCGGGGCGTAGGGGCCGCCGGGGGGCGGTGGCGGGTATCCGTAGCCGCCCCGCATGCCTGCGCCGTAAGGCGCGCCCGCACCCGGGCCGGGCGGCGGCGGTGGCGGCGGCACCGGCCACCTTCGCCGTGGTCACGGCAGCCTCGACCACCACCGCACCCACCGCCGCGCCGAC